>JAUXNR010000103.1 GCA_030682755.1 Flavobacterium sp. | reverse complement strand
TCCTGCAAAACCAGAAATGCGACCAGAGATATCAAAAATGGGAAAAATAAGGCGATCTTTGAAAGTATCCTCTAATTTACCGTTTCGTATAGTTAACAAGCCAAGGTTTTGTAGTTCTTCCCTGGATAAACCAAGTTTTGTATAGGCTCGAGAAAGAAACGCCTCTGATGGACTGTAACCAAGAAGAAAAGTATTAATGCTATTTTCGTCAATCTTTCTTTGTGAGAGATATTCGCGTACACCCAAAGCGCTATTGCTTTTTTTGAGGTATTCATGAAAAACCTGTGCCACAGTGGTATTTACTTTAAATAAAGCTTCCCTTTTGTTTACATTGGGAGAAAAAGCTGGGAGGGTTATCCCGTATCGCCTGGCTAACAACTGAACTGACTCGTTAAAAGAGAGTTTTTCATAATCCATTATAAAGTTGAAAACAGTTCCGCCTTTTCCACAACCAAAGCAATGATAAAGATTTTTTTCTCTATTGACAACGAAAGAGGGAGTTTTCTCCTGGTGGAAAGGACATAAGGAAAGATAATTTTTACCAGATTTCCTCAGGGGTATAAATGAACCGATAACTTCAACAATATCAACCTTATTTTTTAAATCGTCAATAAATATTTTATAATCTTGCACTTTTCAATCAAGTCCAAAAGGAGAAGGTAAAAAGTGCTTTTCATAAAAAGAAAGAGCAAATCTATCAGTCATACCTGATAAATAATCAACAACTGCTTGATTTTGGTTTTCTGCTTTTAAAGATGGAAAATTGTTGTTTTCCATTAAATAATCATATAGACTTATGATTAATTTTCTAGCTTTTCCTTCTTCCGATTTTGCTGGAGAAACTCTTAAATAAAGATTATTTTTTAAAAATTCTCTTAATTGATTGAGCGTATGGTTAACTGAAGGAGAAAAACCCAATTCATTTTTATCCTGATAATTATTTACCAGGTTTTCAACAAAAGATTTTATTCTGACTGTGGTAGTAGTACCCAAAACCTGCATGACAATCGCTGGTATATTTTCCTCATTGATAATAGAAGCTCTGATGGCATCATCCAGGTCGTGGTTTACATAAGCAATCACATCAGATATTTTTACTACTTCACCCTCTAAGGTCTTGGCTTTACCATATCCTTCAAGAGTTCCTAATCC
>JAUXNR010000005.1 GCA_030682755.1 Flavobacterium sp. | reverse complement strand
GGACTTCAAAAAAATTATTGAAGACAATCCTTTGTTGCCAAAGCAAGCCGAAAAAATGTTGAGCCAATTACAAATCACTTGGAATGATATTGAAGACGGTGACGAAACAGTTGGCTTGAATGATTTATCGTTGGAGCAATTCCGACAAGAGTTGTTTGAATTCTTCAAACAAGACGAAGAATTTTTTAAGCGAATGCCTAACGGAGTGTTCACAGGTTTCCAATTCAGAACAAGCAAGAAATGGGAAACAATGCCCGACAGCATTGTTGCTGTGTTGGGCTATCCACGAAAACCCGATGAATCATTAAACCACATTTATCAGGAAATTCATTTGCTGCATCAACCGTTTGCTGACGACAAAAAAACTGCAACAATGATTTTGAAAAACAATCAGGAAATTCTTTCGCTGCTTCGTTATCATAAAATGGAACACCGCATTGTTCCGCCAAACATTGAGAAAGGCGACAAGAAAGTTTTAGAAAAACTTTCGGCTGCACTTGGCACTTGGGTAAAAATGCAAACAACACCCGTTGCAGTAAAAGAGATTCAAAATTTATTTACAGGCGACACCACACCATCCCGAAGTATCGGGACACCCGAACAAAAGAAGTTGGAAGATAAATTCAGGAGTGAAAATTTTGATTTGATAAACTGGTTCATTATTTCTAATAAGTAATTTTAATTGTGGCAAATTCGCCATAATTAAACCTAACGAATTCGTTACCATTAAAAATTGGCAAGATGGCAAAAAGCAAAACTATAAATGTAAAAGGAACTGAGATTGTTCTTTTCACTAAAGGAACAGAGGACTATATTTCAATTACAGATATAGCACGGCACAAGAATGCTACTGAACCCAAAGATGTTGTTAAAAACTGGATGCGTAGCCGCGGCACTATAGAGTTTTTAGGATTATGGGAAAAAATCCACAACCCAAATTTCAAAGGGGTCGAATTCGACTCCTTTATGTATGAGGCAGGGGGAAACTCATTCGTATTATCGCCATCCAAATGGATAGAAACTACAAATGCAAT
>JAUXNR010000268.1 GCA_030682755.1 Flavobacterium sp. | reverse complement strand
GGTCCTGAACCAATAATTAACACCGATTTAATTGAATTGTCTTTTGGCATTGTGTGTAGTTTGTTGTGTTGTAACTATTTAGTTGTTGTTTGATTCGACAAGTTATAAAAAAAAGGCGTTACTAAAAAAAGTAACGCCTTTATTTATGATACTTCTATCATTATTTTTTATGTCTTGGTTCGCAAGATACAGTTAATTTGTGTCTTCCTTTAGCTCTTCTACGAGCAAGGACTTTTCTACCATTTGCAGTAGCCATTCTATCCATAAACCCGTGTTTATTTCTTCTTTTTCTTTTCGATGGTTGAAACGTTCTCTTACTCATTGCTGATATCTTTAAATCTTATTAATTTTAAAAAGGAATGTCGGTCTCTCAAAAACCGAGTGCAAATATACAAAGACTTTTTTTTCTCACAAGCAGTTTTATAAAAAAAATTTAATTTCCTTTTATTACCTTTGCAACCAACATAAAATTATAATCATGTTTCATAGAAATATTAAATTAGTTATTACTGCATTACTTGTTATTGCTGCATTTTGGCAGTTTTTTGACAGAAACATCGGAAATGGGATATTCTTATTGTTATTAACAATATTTCCAATTTTTCTATACTTTAAAAATGAATTAATCCTAATGGCCTTTTTAAGATTGCGAAAACAAGACTTTCCGGGTGCCAAAAAGTGGTTGGATAAGATAAAAAACCCTGAAACTGCTTTAGTAAAAAAACAACAAGGTTATTATAACTACTTGCATGGATTGATGGTTTCTCAAACCAATTTGAATCAGGCTGAGAAGTTTTTCAAAAAAGCTATTGAATTAGGTCTTTCTATGGATATGGATTTGGCCGTTGCAAAATTAAATCTTGCTGGGATTGCCATGTCAAGAAGAAGAAAAATTGAAGCAACAAATCTTTTGAACGAAGCAAACAAGCTTGACAAACAAAATATGTTGAAAGAACAAATCACAATGATGAAACAACAATTGAAGAAAATTTAAGCTAAAAAATATATAGTGTTCAAGATTGAAATCGCTTTAAGAGATTCTTAAAGCGATTTTTTTATGCTAAAAAATACTTTTCAAAATACTATTTCATACCTATTGGGTGTAGTTTAATTTAGAAATAATTTAATTAAATCCAAGAGGTTTTGGCTTATATGAAATACAATAGAAATTCTATTTATCTGTCATTGCTATTTAGAACAATTTGGCATTAATCTACAATTTACTGTTTTATGCCCCATTTTATAAAGTCATGAAATCGTTGTAGTTGCAAAAAAGGCTTAAAAAAACTATACATTAACTATACATCTTTAGATTTTAAGATTATTTCAATGCACAATAATGTATTAAATTCTAATCGATTAGCATGCAACACTAAGGCTTTCAAGCAAAATACGAAATACTTTTGCGTGTATAGTTTCTATATATTAATTGTGAATTGTTTGATTTAATTATTGTTTAAATTTGGAATTATCAATTATTAACTAAAAAAATATAAATTATGAAAAAAATTACTCTTTTAATTACTTTATTGAGTTTTTCATTTGGATTTGCTCAGCAAGTGGTTGTGCAAAATTTTGAAACACCCTCTTCGTTTACCTTTGTTGGTTTTGAAGGTTTGGCAAGTGCAAGTATAGAAATGGATCCTGAAGTTGGAGGAACAAGAATGAACAATTTAAGATTGGTTAGTCAATCCGGTGGAAATCCATGGCAAGGTGCTGAGGTATTACAACAAAATACTTTAATAAAATTAACAACAGATAAAACTGTTCAAATTGATGTATATGCAACGCAGGCTTTTACTTTACTTGCAAAAGTTGAAGTTGGAGGGCCTAATTCAGCCGCTTCACAAAACTATACAACTCCAAACGCATGGCAAACGCTAACATTTACTTTTACACAAGGATTAGATGGAACAACTACTGCTGATGGAAATTATCAAAAAATTGTATTCTTCCCAAACTGGAATCCAACTAATGCAGGTTTTTTACCTCCTGGCAACTTTACAGTATATGTTGACAATATAACCAGTGAAGCAACTCCAATTTTACCTCCGGCAGAACCGGCAACTGCAGCACCAACACCTCCTGCAAGACCTGTTGACGATGTTAGATCTATATTTAGTGATGCTTATGCTCCTATTTCAGTAATTGGATATACAGGAGAAGACAACACTTATAATAACTCATGGTGTGGTGCAAACACAACTCTAGTTCAAATTCAAGGAAACAACACTCACAAAGTAACCGGTTTAGGATGTGAGGGTGTAACCTTTTTAGCAGGAAGATTTGACGCTACTACTTTTACACATTTCCACATGGATATTTGGACTGAAACAGCTACTCTTGATAAGAGTTTTAATGTGAAATTTTCTAACTGGAATGGTGGAGCCGGAGAAGCAAATGCTATTGAGTTTTCTGTAAATAATTCTAACTTTTTAACTAATCCTAATCCTGGAACGTGGATTTCATTAGATATTCCATTAGCAAATTTTGCTCCAATTGTAAATGCAAACAGAAATGATATTGTTCAGTTTGTTATCACTTCAGATCTAGGTACTGTTTTTTATGACAATCTTTACTTACACAAAAACACAGTTTTAAGTGTTTCAAGTTTTGAAAAATCTAATATTAAAATGTATCCAAATCCTGCTACAACAAATTTCACAATTGAAGCACAAGATAACATTGAGAAAATAGCTGTTTTAAATATGTTAGGTCAAGAAGTGATTTCAAAACCTCTCAACAACCAACAAGCTACAATTGATATCTCTTCTTTACAAGTTGGAGTTTATGTGGTAAAAGCAACCTTTAACGGTATAGTTTCAACTTCAAGAATAGTAAAAGAATAATTTTCATATAGATTAGATTACGTTAAGGCTGTCGTTAAACGACAGCCTTTTTTTATTGAAATTAGTTGCAAAGAGTTGTGTTTGTTTCTTTCATAATCTGAGTATTGTTATCTCCTAATTTATAGGACAAATCAAA
>JAUXNR010000899.1 GCA_030682755.1 Flavobacterium sp. | reverse complement strand
TACGTTAAACGAATGGAAGAAAGCACCAAATTTTATAAAGAAATTTTAAGTAAACCGATAGATTATTCAATTGATGAAGAAATTGACACGGATTATGAAAAACTTCCTTACGCAAAAAATCTAAAGGAGTTGAAAGAACGTTGGAGAAAACAAATCAAACTTTCAACACTTTCATCGTTAACTGACAAATTGCAGTTGGAAGATGAAAAAAAGAAAAACGACCCAACTTATGTTTCAAAATCTTTTGAAGAATTAGAAGCCGAAACACGTGAAAGTTCATTAAATTCATTGAATGATTATTTTAATTTCATTAAAGAGTTAGACCGTAATGATTGGTTTTCAGTTTATATCAATGCGATAACATCTCGATTTGATCCGCATACAAATTATTTGGCTCCTGATGATAAAGAGCGATTTGATGTAAGCATGAGTGGGAAGTTTGAAGGGATAGGTGCTCGATTACAAAAGAAAAATGATTTTACTGAAATCACAGAATTAATCTCAGGAGGTCCTGCTTGGAGAGGAAAAGAGTTGGAACCTGGAGATGTTATTTTAAAAGTAGCACAAGGTAATGGTGAACCATTAGACGTTGTTGGGATGCGTTTGGATAATATTGTAAAAAAAATAAAAGGCCCAAAAGGAACGGAAGTAAAGTTAACCGTTAAAAAAGTTGACGGAACCATAAGCGTAATTTCTTTAATTAGAGATACGGTTGAAACTGAAGAAACTTATGCCAAGTCAAGTGTTATTGAACGAAATGGTGTAAAATATGGAATTATAAATCTACCAAAATTTTATATTGATTTTGAGAACAAAGATAGCAGAGATGCGGCTAAAGATGTTGCCATTGAAGTAGAACGTTTAAAAGAAGAAGGTATTCAAGGAATTATCATGGATGTTCGTGATAATGGCGGTGGATCGCTTAAAACAGTTGTGGATATTACGGGATTGTTTATAGAACAAGGACCTGTGGTTCAAATTAAATCTGCTGGAACCAAAAAAGAAGTGCTTTATGACAGAGACCCTAAAGTGCAATGGGGCGGACCACTTGTGGTTTTGGTGAATAATTTCTCAGCCTCAGCTTCAGAAATTTTAGCGGCTGCCATTCAAGATTATAAAAGAGGTGTTGTAATTGGAAGCAAACAAACCTATGGCAAAGGAACCGTTCAAAATGTGATTGACTTGAACCAATTTGTAAGAGGAAATTCTGTTGGCGATTTAGGAGCCTTAAAAACAACAACTCAAAAATTTTATAGAATTAACGGTGGTTCAACACAATTGGAAGGGGTGTCAAGTGATATCATAATGCCTGATCGTTACTCTCATATTAATATTGGAGAACGAGATTTAGATAATGCTATGCCCTGGACTAAAATTGATGCAGCTACTTATTCACCTTGGGATAAGCAAACAAATTTTGAAAAAGCAATTGCGAATAGTAAAGTAAGATTAGAAAATAATGAGCACTTTCAATTAATTGATAAAAGTGCCCAATGGACAAAAGAACGTAGAGATGCTTCTGTCTATAATTTGAAATTAGATAAATTTCAACAGGAACAAAAAATGTTGGAAGAAAAAAGCAAAGAATTTAAAGTAATTACGGATTATAAAAATGATTTGACTTTTAAGCCAATTAAATATGATACAACTTTAATGAATAAAGATGAATCTTTTAAAGAAAAAAGAGAACGTTGGTTTGAAAATTTATCAAAAGATATTTATGTTGAAGAAGCTTTGAATGTATTAGATGATTTACAAACAAAGCCTGTAATTAAAGGTGATGTAAATTTAAAGAAAAAAGAAAAACTCGTGAAGTCATAATTTAGTATCACGAATGAGTTTAGAAAATAAATCATTAACTGCTATTGCACTCCAAAAATTCAAACAAAATTTCTGGGGTGTTTTTAGTTTGGGATATATAGTTTTGATGTTGTTCTTAGCTCTATTTGCTTATGTTTTTGCTCCAGATAATTCGCAGAATGCCAATCAAATGCATTTGTCCATTCACTCAAAGTCACCAGGGTTTTCAGTTTC
>JAUXNR010000879.1 GCA_030682755.1 Flavobacterium sp. | reverse complement strand
GAAATAATTTTGTAACGTAACCGTAGCAAAAGTTTGCGTTGCCGCTTCAATTTTCACATTTTCTTTGGCTTCAATTGCTTGATGTAAACCGTCAGAATAACGACGTCCGTCCATAATACGTCCGGTTTGTTCATCTACAATCATGATTTTATTGTCCATGATTACATATTCCACATCTTTTTCAAAAAGGGTGTATGCTTTTAACAATTGCGTCAGCGTATGGATGCGTTCAGATTTGATTCCAAAGTCTTGAAAAAGTTTTTCTTTTTCTTCTGCTTCAGCATCTTTTTCCAATTTCATTTTTTCGATACGAGCAATTTCAGTTCCAATATCAGGAAGAACAAAGAAACTTTCGTCTGTATCTTTTGATAGGAATTTAATTCCGTTATCGGTTAATTCTACTTGGTTGTTTTTTTCTTCAATTACAAAATACAGAGCCTCATCAACTTTTGGCATTTCGCGATTGTTATCCTGCATATAAAAATTTTCAGTTTTTTGAAGCAATTGTTTAATTCCTTCTTCACTCAAAAATTTGATAAGTGCTTTGTTTTTTGGAAGTGCACGATAAGCTCGTAATAAGCTAAACCCACCATCTTTTGTATTTCCGTCTTTAATTAACTTTTTGGCTTCGGTTAAAAACCCGGTAGCTAGATTCCGTTGAAGGGTTACTAAGTTATCAACTTTTGGTTTTAACTCGTTAAATTCATGACGGTCACCCTGTGGAACCGGACCTGAAATGATTAAAGGTGTTCTCGCATCATCAATCAAAACCGAATCGACCTCATCGACAATGGCATAATTGTGTTTTCTTTGCACCAAATCTTCTGGTGAGTGAGCCATATTGTCTCTTAAATAATCAAAGCCAAATTCATTATTGGTTCCATATGTAATATCAGCTTCATACGCTTTTCTTCTGGCTTCAGTATTTGGTTGATGGTTGTCAATACAATCTACGGTTAAGCCATGGAATTCAAAAATTGGAGCTTTCCAAGTGCTATCACGTTTTGCCAAATAATCATTCACGGTAACTAAATGCACACCGTTTCCGGTTAATGCATTCAAATAGAGTGGGAGTGTGGCTACTAACGTTTTTCCTTCACCCGTTTGCATCTCAGCAATTTTACCTTGATGCAACACAACGCCACCAATCAACTGGACATCATAGTGAATCATGTCCCAAGTAATTTCTTTCCCTGCAGCACTCCAAGAATTCGCCCAAATGGCAGTATCTCCATCTAAAGTAATGTAGCTTTTTGTTGCGGATAGTTCACGGTCTTTTGGAGTTGCCGTTACTACTATTTGTGTGTTGTCTTTGAAACGTC
>JAUXNR010000877.1 GCA_030682755.1 Flavobacterium sp. | reverse complement strand
AACGTTTGAAGAAATTGAGCACCCGTTGCACCATCCACTGTTCTGTGATCACAAGCTAAGGTTACTTTCATAGTGTTACCCACAACGATTTGTCCGTTTCTTACAACCGGTTTTTCGATGATAGCTCCAACTGAAAGAATAGCGGAATTTGGTTGATTAATAATCGAAGTAAATTCAGTAATTCCAAACATACCTAAATTAGAAACAGTAAATGTACTTCCTTCCATTTCGGCAGGTTGTAGTTTTTTGTTTTTAGCTCTTCCAGCTAAATCTTTTACCGCAGAACCAATTTGAGTTAAACTCATTTGATCTGTAAATTTCAATACAGGAACCACTAAACCATCTTCTACAGCTACAGCTACGCCAATGTTTACGTGGTGATTGATAACCGTTACATCATCTTTCCATTGCGTATTTACACGTGGGTGTTTTTTCAATGCCATCGCACACGCTTTTACAACCATATCGTTAAACGACACTTTTGTATCAGGAACTGTATTGATAATTGCTCTGGATTTCATTGCTTCATCCATTGTAACTTCGATTGTTAAGTAGTAATGTGGTGCTGTAAATTTAGATTCAGAAAGACGACGTGCAATGGTTTTACGCATTTGCGAATTTTTCACTTCTTCTGAATAGGTTTCTCCGGCTGGTACAAATGGTTGAACTACAGCAGTTGGTTGAGTGGCACTTTGATGTTCTGCTGCTTTTTGAGGAGCGGCAGAAGGTGTAAAGTTTTCAACGTCACTTTTTACAATTCTTCCGTTCTCACCAGAGCCTTTTACTTGAGAAAGGTTAATTCCTTTGTCTTTAGCAATTTGTCTTGCTAATGGCGATGCAAAAATTCTTCCCGTTGATTCGGTTGAAGTAGTTGCTTCTTCTTTATTTTCTGATGATGGTTTTGCTTCTTCTGATTTAGTTTCTGTTTTTTCAGCTTTAGGAGCTTCGCCACCTTTAGTATAATTTTCGGCAATTCCGGAAATATCTGTTCCTTCTGGTCCAATGATGGCTAAAACACTATCAACAGGAGCAGACTGGCCTTCTTGAACACCAATATACAATAATGTACCTGAATTAAATGATTCAAATTCCATTGTAGCTTTGTCGGTTTCAATTTCGGCTAAAATATCGCCTTCTTTTACAGTGTCGCCAATTTTTTTCAACCAAGTTGCTACTGTACCATCCGTCATTGTGTCGCTTAGACGAGGCATGGTTACTACTTTTACTCCGGCAGGAATTGCTGCTAAGGCTTTTGGTTTTGATTCTTCAGTTTTAGGACTTTCGTCTGTTGAAGTTTCCTCTTTAGAGGATTCTTGTGATTTTGGAGTTTCTTTTTCTTCTGATTTAGCAGTATTTCCTCCTTTCAGTAAGTCGGAAATATCTTCACCTTCTTTTCCAATAATTGCTAAAAGAGAATCAACGGGAGCCGATTCACCTTCTTGAATTCCGATATGAAGCAGTGTTCCTGCATCAAAAGCTTCAAACTCCATTGTTGCTTTATCGGTTTCAATTTCGGCTAAAATATCGCCTTCTTTTACGGTATCGCCAACTTTTTTAAGCCATGTTGCTACAACTCCTTCTGTCATTGTATCACTCAAACGTGGCATTGTAATAATTTTTGCCATAGCTTATAATTTATGGGGTATAAAAGGATAGTTTTCTTGTTCGTAAACCACGTCATATAATTGTTGTGCTTCAGGGAACGGAGATTCATCTGCGAATTTTTCACATTCATCAACCAAATTTTTAACTCTTTCGTCGATAGCTTCAATTTCTGCTTCTGTAGCGTAGTTGTTTTCTTTGATAATATCTAAAACTTGCGTAATAGGATCAATTTTTCGATATTCTTCCACTTCATCTTTTGTTCTGTATAATTGAGCATCAGACATTGAGTGACCTCTGTATCGGTATGTTTTCATTTCTAAGAAAGTTGGTCCGTCACCGCGACGTGCTCTTTCAATGGCTTCGTGCATCGCTTCAGCAACTTTAACTGGATTCATTCCGTCCACGGGTCCACAAGGCATTTCATAGCCTAAACCAAGTTTCCAAACATCAGTATGATTTGCGGTTCTTTCTACAGAAGTTCCCATGGCATATCCATTATTTTCACAAATAAATACAACAGGAAGTTTCCATAACATTGCCATATTAAACGCTTCGTGAAGCGAACCTTGACGAGCAGCACCATCACCAAAATAGGTTAACGTTACGCCACCGGTATTAAAATATTTATCGGCGAATGCCATTCCGGCACCAACAGGAATTTGAGCTCCTACGATTCCGTGACCGCCATAAAACCCATGTTCTTTAGAAAAAATGTGCATTGAACCACCCATTCCTTTGGAAGTCCCGGTAGCTTTACCGTATAATTCAGCCATTACTTTTCGTGGGTCAACCCCCATTCCAATTGGTTGAACGTGGTTTCTATATGCAGTAATCATTTTGTCTTTTGACAAATCCATTGCATGTAATGCTCCGGCTAATACAGCTTCCTGACCATTATATAAATGTAAAAACCCTCTCACTTTTTGTTGGATGTAAACGGCAGCTAATTTGTCTTCAAATTTTCTCCAAAACTGCATGTCTTCATACCATTGCAGATAAACTTCTTTGGTGATTTTTTTCATTTTTTGTATTTCTTGAATCTATTTGTTTGTTTGACTGATTTGCAAAATGGTTTTGATGCAAATTTGCGAGTAGCAAAAATAAGACATCCTTATAAGATGTAAAAATATAATTGACTTAAAATGATAAACTTTATGAAAAGTTATTTACGATAACGTTTTAGTAAGTAAATTAAATTTAAAGAAAATTTTTATCAAAAACCAAAGGAAGCAAGTTAGTCAGTGAATCTGATTTGTAAATTTCTCCTGATTCACCCATGAAAAATATTTCAATTGGTGTGTTTTGTTTGAATTCATATTCAGCTATCGATTGACGGCATGAGCCACAAGGTGGAATAGGAGATGTGACCGGTTTTTCATCCGCCGTGGCGGAAATAGCTAGTTTCAAAATCTTTGCATCCGGATAAATGGCACCTGCTTGGAAAATTGCAACTCTTTCAGCACAAAGCCCGGAAGGATAAGCAGCATTTTCTTGATTGGAACCTAAAACTGTTTTTCCGTTGTCTAGTAAAATAGCGGCACCTACTCTGAATTTTGAATATGGAGCATAGGCTTTCTTTCTAATTTCAATCGCTTTTGCCATTAATTCTTTTATTTCTGACGGAAGAGAATCGATGTTTTCGAAAACTGAAAATTCTGATGTAATTGTAATTTTTTTCATACTATATAGTGGAAAAAAAATCCAAACTTCAATGTTGAAATTTGGATTTTTTTTAAATTATTTGATTTGGTTAATATTCATCATATTTATCTCCAAAATTGAATGTAAGTGAGAAACGCAAGGTGTTTTCAAGCGGGTTTCTTACTTTGGATGCAGAGAATAGATAAGAAACATCAAGCATTACAATATTGTATTTGAAGCCTGCTCCTATGGAAAAGAATTTTCTTGCTCCTTTTTCTTCACTTTCATTGAAATATCCTGCTCTTAATGCAAAAGCATCTTGATAAAGATATTCAGCTCCAACGGCCCAAGTGAACTCTTTTAACTCTTCTTTGAAACCGTCTGGTGCGTCACCAAAAGATTTAAATATTCCTGAAACCCATCCAATGCTTCTGTAGTCGTTTATGGCTTGAGCTTGAGCGGCATTAATTTCCGATTGGTCAATAGTTCCATCGCCATTTAAATCAACCGGAACCGGAGTTTGAGGAGTTGGTACCAATAATTTAGTTACTTCTAAATTGACTCCAATTTTATTGAATTCATCAAAAATAAAGTCAAAACCTGTTCCTAATCTCATGTTTGCCGGCAAGAAATTTGAATTTAAATCATTGTCGTCATTGTCATAATTGATTTTTGGTCCCATATTTTGGAAATTAAAACCAGCTCTCCAACGACCATTAAAATCATTGTATGCAATTTCCTCAGACTGATAAAAACCTGCAATATCAACGGCAAATGAACTTGCAGCAGAGGCATCACCAATATCATCCGGAATTTTTAATTGTGAACGGATATATCTACCTGCAACTGCCATAGAAAAACGTTCGCTTAATTTAAGAGAATACGAGGCATCAACTGCTAATTCGTTTGGACTAACTGTTTGAAGTTGTTCGCCAAATTGATTGGTCAGATTTATATCCCCCAAACCAAAATAGCGTAAGCTTCCGGCAAAGGCACTTCTTTCGTTTATTCTGTTATAATAAGTTACTTGAGCTAGAGCGATATCGTTTACTAATCCTGTTAAATAAGGCGTATAGCTCATTGAAAAACCTTGTTTGTCAATTGCGAATGCATATTTGGCTGGATTCCATTGTTGTGAGTAGGCATCTGTTGAAGTAGCAACTCCGACATCTGCCATACCTGCAGCTCTAGCATCAGCAGCGATTAGTAAAAAAGGAACACCTGTCGTGATTACTCTTTGGTTTTCCTGCGAGAAGGATTCTTGAGAAAGAATCAGACAAGTAAGTATAAGAACTATTTTTTTCATTATTTTTTTATGCTATTAGTGGAACAAATATAGTATATTATTAAAGTATAACAAGTTTTTCTATTTTTTCAGTTTTCTTATTGGTCACATTTGATTTTACGGTAAGCTTGTAAATGTAAACTCCTTTTCCAATTTTATCACCAAAATCATCTTTCCCATCCCATGTGATTTCTCTTGATAAGAAACCTTCTGTTGAAACGGTTTGGTTGATTGTTTTTACAATTTTTCCGGTTATGGTCATGATTTGAACTTGAACATCTAAAGGTTCAAAAGGTCTGTTGTGCGTAAACCAAAATTGTGTATAATTCACAAAAGGATTAGGATAATTAAGTACATTTTTTAGTGTAACCGTATCTTCGCCAACCACAATAAATTGAATTTCGGCTGTAACAGGATTGTTGTAAACATCCCAAGCTCTAAAAGTTATGGTGTGCAGTCCTTTTTCCAAATTTCTGAATGGGAAACGAACTTTTCCTTTTGTGTAATCATCTAATTCTGTTTCATAATAATCATTTAAAATATATGGATTGGTTTCATCACCATCTAAAATTGCTATGATATCATGACCAATTCCACTTGCTGTGTTTATTCCGTTTTCATCTTCTAAGAAAGCTAAAAAAATAGGATTTTCATTGGTGATTCCTCCGGAAATAAATGTTTCATCATTCATGTAAAGCCTCACAGTTGGTCCGGTGTTGTCAACTGGTGCATTTTCATTAATTCCACCAATTTTTATGGTAGTATCATATCCGGATTTGTCTTGTAATGTTGGTTGTTGACTTTTAGCATAAAAACTAATTCTACCATTTCCAATTGGAATTGTTATGTCACGAGGCACAACAAAGCTAAATTCAAATTTTCCATTTGTAATGGAAGCATTTCCTCTAAAAATAGTTTCCCCTAAAGTGGTGAAGTTCATTTTGTGAATTTGATTGTTTATGATAACATTATCATTACCAAGTGTTGTTCGGTTTATGGGTTTGTCAAAAATTTGAATTGCTAAATCACCATTAAAGTTGTTTAATAAAATATTTGAGTCCGCATCTCTAACCTCACCGGATAACGTAACAGAACTCAAGGCATTGAAAACAAAATCTGATGTTTCACTTGGAGCATTATTAATTTCTGTCAACACCACTTTAGGTTTTGGAATGGCTAATTTCAATGCCGGATCACCTATGTAAAAAACCATCAGTGTTTGCGGACCATAAGTGTTTTTTGACATTCGGAGTGCTTCAGAAATGGTTATTTCTTCGTTTGAATTAAATCCGTATAAGAATGATGCCAAAAAGTTGTTTATATCTTGGCCTGTTGTAACACCAATTCTTCTTGTTGTAGTTACCAAAGAAATTGCTCCGCCTTTAGGATTCCAATAGGTATATTCTCCGGCTGTGGGCCTGTAAGGATTGTCAAATCTAGTAAACTCACATGTTACGGTTACAAAAAGAGGGTATTTGTATTGGTTGTTTAAATTTTGAGCATCTGCTTTTTCAAAAATTCTTTCTTTTGCTAAAACCTCTTCACCACCATGTCCAAAAAAATTAAAAACCAGTGACCCTTGATTAAAAGCATTTATGATATCCTCTTTTGCTTTTGGATATCGTTGACCTCCAGAAGACGTTTCTTGTACGTAAGAATCAGAGTGAATTTTTATAACATTCACCTCCGGTTTTTGATTGCCGATATTGTTTCCTAAATTGTCAAGTTCTCTTTGAATAACTTCTTCCCATGCTACATCAACGTCATCAGAAATTAATGTAAAATTATTTCGCCATCTTCCATACGATTTTATGTCATGATATTCAATTACTTTTTCTACCATTTCATAAGCTTGAGTGGTGTTTTCAACCAACATTCTTCCAACGGCTATGTCCATGGCATCAACTTGAGATAGCATTCTTCCTTCATTTTCATCCATCATGGCATAAAAATCATCAGTCATAATTGAACTCAATAAATTATTGCTGTTTAAGGCATGAAAAATTGGAGTAATATTCGTGTTATTTGGAATTCTATTTTTGTAATCAAAAGAAGTGTCACCAAACAGGTTGACATATTTTACTCTTTTATTTGGCGAAGAAGCGTTCAAATAAACGTATCTAATAAAGTTTCGAATGCCGGCAATGTCTTGTTTACCTGATGAAAACTCTTGATAAATGAGTTCTAAAGGAACTACTTTCACATTAAGGTTTGAATAGTTTCTGTGGAAATTGGCTAATTTTTCTGCCGGTTGAACAAGATTGGAAGGAGTTATAATCAGGTAATCAATATCTGAAAATTGCCCGGTATTATTATTAAAGATGGTTCCTTTTAAATTTTGGTTGTTTACTTTTGATTGCGGATCTCTTCTTGGAATGTATAAATCTGAAGGATCAATTGCAATGTACTTTCTAATTTCTCCTAAATTGGTTTTAAATCTAAAAACAGATTGATTGGTGTTTACATATTTTGTGGCATTAAAACGATCTGTAATATCCCAAACTTCAGCAATGTTATTTGCGTTTGTGATTTGATATTCTCCAATACCTATTTGTGTAGCGGCTTGATCAAATTGAAATTCAAATTGTTTTCCAGTTCCTATAAGATTTCTAACGGCTCTAATATTGATGTAATTCAAATAACCTTTTGCGGTTGGTA
>JAUXNR010000260.1 GCA_030682755.1 Flavobacterium sp. | reverse complement strand
CAGATTAATTAATAAATCCTGTAATAATTTTACAATTATACTATAGCTTTTTAAGACAAAACACATGACTATTTTCTTATATTTATCGAAAATCTATAAACCAACAAAAAATAAAAATGAATTCAATTTTATCCAAAAACGTATTTCTGGTTAAAGAGCATATTGGAATGTTTAAAGCATCAAATAATTTTGACATATTCAATCCTGAAAGTGGTTCTTTACTAATGACTTGTAGAGAACCAAATTTGGGGTTTTTTACGAAAATGTTTCGGTTTACAGATTATAAAAAAATGACTCCTTTTCATATTATAATTTCTGATTTACAGGGGAAGAAAATTTTATCTGTAAAAAGAGGTTTTACTGTTTTTCGTTCTGATGTGACTGTTTTTGATGAAAATGACAAGCCACTTGGGGTTTTTAAACAAAAATTTTTCTCTTTTGGCGGAAAATTTGAAATTCATGATGCAAATGACAGGAATTTGTGTACGTTACAAGGAAAATGGACCGGTTGGGATTTTAAGTTTATAAAAGATGGTAAAGAACTAGCTCATGTGTCTAAAAAATGGGCTGGAATTGGGAAAGAGTTTTTTACCAGTGCAGACAATTATGTTTTAGAAATTTACAATCATGTTCCGGAAGATGCTCCAATCAGGGCATTGATTTTGGCTTCCGTTATGTGCATTGATATGGTTTTTAAGGAGTAGTTTAAACCCTGTCAGGGATTGGAAGTCTGACAGGGTTAAATTTATTTCTTTGGAGGATATTGAGCTAATATTTTGGATACAAACTCTTTGATGCGTTCGTCTTTTTTGTTGGTGTTTTGTGTTAAAACTCCCGAACCTTCACCTTGCCAAACCAATTCATTTTTTTTGGTATCAATGATATCAATGTAGAGTACTCCTTCGTTAACGGTGCTCACAGAGGTGCGGCCTCCCCACATCCAAGGGTCAAATCCCCAGCCCCAACCCCAACCCCATCCGAAGTTGTTGTTCCAAACATCAACACGTTTGTTGTCTTTGGTAAAGATGCTGATCATTACATCAGGTTTTTCACTTTTTGTAAATCCTTTTGCTAATAATTCTTCATCAATTGCTTTAAGGATTCTTTTCTTGTCTAAATCGGAAATTTCTACCTTGTCAATACTTGCTTTGTGGTAAGCAAAGGTTTTGTATTGTTCAAAAGGTGCTGTTTTGTCAAAATCCGAAGCTACTCTAACAGAGCTGCAAGAGGCGGCTATGAAGAGAAGTAGTAGGGGTAAAAGTTTAGATGTTTTCATGGTTTTTTTGTTTAAAAGGTTAAAAGTTTAAAAGTTTAAAAGGTTAAAGGGGTAATCGTTAAACAATCTTAAACAAAATCAAACCCTCTTACACCATTTTAAACAATTCTTCATCTACTATAGTAGGGATGGTAACTTTCAACAAAGGTTGCGTGGCCATGGCTCTTTTAATTGCAAAGATGGCTCCTTCATTTCTGGCCCAGTTTCTTCTTGCAATCCCGTTGTTAACATCCCAAAACAACATCGCTTTTAAGCGTCTGTCGCTGTCTTCACTACCATCAAGAACCATTCCAAAACCTCCGTTAATTACTTCGCCCCAACCTACGCCACCGCCGTTATGTATTGATACCCAGGTTGCTCCTCTGAAGCTGTCTCCAATTACGTTGTGAATTGCCATATCTGCCGTAAAACTGGAACCGTCATAAATGTTAGACGTTTCCCGATAGGGTGAATCTGTTCCGGAAACATCATGATGATCACGGCCCAGGATGATATAACCAATTTCTTCTTTAGCAATGGCTTTGTTAAACGCTTCTGCAATTTTCATTCTACCTTCTGCATCTGCGTATAAAATTCTGGCTTGTGATCCCACTACTAATTTGTTTTTCTGAGCTTCTTTAATCCATTTGATGTTGTCCTGCATTTGCTGTTGAATTTCAATTGGAGCTGTTTTAGCCATTTCTTCTAAAACTTCACAAGCTATTTGGTCTGTTTTGGCTAAATCTTCCGGTTTTCCACTGGCACAAACCCAACGGAAAGGACCGAAACCGTAATCAAAACACATGGGACCCATGATGTCTTGTACATAACTAGGGTATTTAAAATGGATGCCGTCAAGTGCCATTACATCGGCACCTGCTCGAGAAGCTTCCAGCAAGAATGCATTGCCATAGTCAAAGAAATAAGTGCCTTTTGCGGTATGTTTGTTGACTGCTGCTGCATGTCGAATTAGCGTTTCTTTTACTTTGGTTTTGAACAGTTCCGGATTGTTGGCCATCATTTGGTTTGATTCTTCAAACGATTGCCCCACCGGATAATAACCGCCAGCCCAAGGGTTGTGTAATGATGTTTGGTCTGAACCCAAATCAATATGAATATTTTCTGTGTCAAAACGTTCCCAAACATCTACGATATTACCAAGGTAGGCTATTGAGACCACTTCTTTTTCGGCTTGAGCTTTTCGAACACGAATGACTAAATCATCAACGTTTTCAATTACTTCATTGATCCAACCTTGTGAATGTCTGATGTGGGTGATTTTCGGATTGACTTCTGCACAAACGGTTATGCAACCCGCAATGTTTCCCGCTTTGGGTTGTGCTCCACTCATGCCTCCTAAACCGGAGGTAACAAACAGTGAGCCAGCAGGCTCTTTTTTAATTTTTCTAAATCCATTTAAAACCGTAATCGTAGTGCCGTGCACTATGCCTTGTGGTCCAATATACATATAACTTCCCGCAGTCATTTGACCGTATTGCGAAACACCTAACGCATTCATTTTTTCCCAATCATCCGGTTTTGAATAATTTGGAATGACCATACCGTTTGTGACCACAACTCTTGGAGCATCTTTGTGGGAAGGAAACAATCCCATCGGATGACCGGAATACATTACCAAAGTTTGTTCTTCTGTCATTTCAGACAAGTATTTCATGGTTAAAAGGTATTGTGCCCAATTTTGAAACACAGCCCCATTTCCGCCATACGTAATTAATTCATGTGGGTGTTGGGCAACGGCATAATCCAAATTGTTTTGAATCATCAACATGATTGCTTTTGCTTGTTCGCTTTTTCCCGGATATTCTGAAATGGGTCGGGCATACATGCGATAGTCGGGTCTGAAACGGTACATATAAATCCGACCATATTTTTCTAATTCTTCTTTGAATTCAGGTAGTAGCGTTGCGTGGTATTTTGCTTCGAAATAGCGTAACGCATTTTTTAATGCTAATTTTTTTTCCTCTTCAGAAAGAATTTCTTTTCGTTTAGGAGCGTGGTTTATTGTGGGTTCATAAGGTTTTACGATCGGTAATTCGTTTGGAATGCCTTGTGTGATTTGTTGTTTGAAATTCATGTCGGTTTTCTGTTATCTGTTGTCGGTTGTCTGT
>JAUXNR010000862.1 GCA_030682755.1 Flavobacterium sp. | reverse complement strand
CTTAAACATCTTACTCAAAATCCCCAATGCACCTCTGATAAAAGTCGCACTCGTCAAGACTTTCACAACCGGATTTTGAGCCGTACTTCTTCGAGTGGAAGTTTTTCGTGCAGGAGCTTGTTTTGCTTGACGATCAGCTTCTTTTTGCTTTGCCACTTCTTCCGCTTTTTTAGCAGCTTGTTCTTCCGCAGCAGTAATTTTCTTGTCTAAAATTTCAAAAGCACTTTCGCGATCTAAAACCTCATTGTATTTTTTGGCTAATTTTGATTCCGAAATTAAACTGTCAATTTCTTGTGAAGTTAAGACATCCATTCGACTCATCGGAGCTCGAAGCATTGTTGCCACTAATGGAGTCGGAATTCCTTTTTCATTCAAAGCTGTAACAAATGCTTCTCCAATTCCGAGTTGCGTAATCACTTCATTGGTTTTGTAATAATCGGATAAAGGATAATTTTCTGCCGTCATTTTAATCGCTTTTCGGTCATTTGCTGTAAAAGCTCTCAATGCATGTTGAATTTTTAAACCCAACTGACTCAATACTCCAGCCGGAATATCTTGTGGATTTTGTGTGATAAAATAAATTCCAATTCCTTTGGAACGAATCAATTTTACGATAGTTTCAATTTGATCTTGCAATGCTTTACTGGCTTGGTCAAAAATTAAATGAGCTTCGTCAATAAAAATAACTAATTCCGGTCTTCCGGAATCGCCTTGTTCGGGCATTGTGCTGTAAATTTCGGCTAACAAACTTAGCATAAACGTCGAAAATAACTTCGGTTTGTCTTGAATATCGGTTAAACGAATGATGTTCACATAACCATTTCCGTTTTTATCAATTCGCATTAAATCATCAATATCAAAAGATAATTCACCAAAAAAAACATCAGCACCTTGTTGTTCCAATTCGATAATTTTTCGCAAAATAGAACCTGTTGAAGCTGTAGAAATTCTGCCATATTCTTTTTCAATTTCAGCTTTTCCTTCTTCCGTAATATATTGTAAAACTTTTTTAAAATCTTTTAAATCCAAAAGAGGTAGATGATGATCGTCGCAATATTTAAAAATCACAGCAACAACGCCACCTTGTGTGTCATTCAAATCTAAAATTCTGGAAAATAAAACCGGGCCAAATTCAGAAACAGTGGCTCGTAATCGAACTCCATTTTGTTTGGAAATCGTCATCAATTCTACCGGAAAACCTTTGGTTTCATAGGACAAGTTAATTTTCCCATGGCGTTCAGTAATAAAAGGTTGTTCAATTCCCGGCATTGCAATTCCGGAAAAATCACCTTTAATATCCATCATCAATACTGGAATTCCATTTTTGGAAAGTTGCTCAGAAAGCACTTGAATAGTTTTGGTTTTTCCAGTTCCGGTTGCTCCTGCAATTAATCCGTGACGGTTGAGGGTTTTCAAAGCAATATTTACATGTGCTTCTCCTCCAACGGGAACGCCGTCTAACATGGCTCCGCCAAGTGTTATAAAATCACCTTTGCAGGCATATCCGTTTATAATGTGATTACTGAATTCTTCGGCTTTACTCATGATATTAAGATTTATATTTCAAATGTACTAAAAGGAAATGATTCAAAAAACAGCATTTTAAGAAAGCATCATTTTTTCCAACAATCGATTCATCCATAATCCAACGACCTACTAATCGAACAATCCAAAAATCTAATAATCTAACCATCCAATTCCGTATCTTTGCAAACTTATTTAATTGAAAAATGCTTCAAAAAGAAATACAATTGGCCGTTGAAAAAGGAGAAATGCTTCCGTTAATGGAAGAGTTTTATACCATTCAAGGCGAAGGCTATCACACGGGAACAGCAGCTTATTTCATCCGAATTGGTGGTTGCGATGTAGGATGCCATTGGTGTGATGTAAAAGAAAGTTGGAACGCAGAACTTCATCCGCCCACGGAAATAGAAATCATTGTTTCAAATGCTAAAAAATATTCGGATACTGTCGTTATAACAGGAGGTGAGCCGCTAACTTGGGATATGAGTTCATTAACCAACAAACTTAAAAATGCCGGAATTAAAATCCATATTGAAACTTCCGGATGTTATCCCGTGACCGGAAAATGGGATTGGTTTTGTCTTTCTCCAAAGAAAAATAAATTGCCTGTTCAAAGTGCTTATGATATGGCTAATGAATTGAAAGTTATCATTTACAATAAACACGATTTTATTTTTGCCGAAGAACAAGCGGCTCAAGTAAACCCAAATGCAATTTTATTTTTACAACCGGAATGGAGTAAAAAAGAGGAAATGACACCGTTAATTGTAGAGTATGTGATGAAAAATCCAAAATGGCGAGTTTCGTTGCAAACCCATAAATATTTGAATATCCCGTAATTTTAAATTATTTTTGAAATAACTATTAAATATAAAACCTATGAAAAAGTGTATTCTGTCTTTTGTTTTTGTAATGATTGCTCATTTTGCAATGGCTCAAGATGCTGCTTTTAAAGCAGATGTGTTGAAAGTAATAAAAATGTCTGGCTCAACTGCCCAAATGGAATCGGCTAAAAAGCAAATTATGGCTATGATTCCTAATGAAAAACACGAACAGTTTAATAAAGATTTTGAAGCTACAATGCCTGGATTTTATGATAAAATTGCTGATATCTATTTGAAAGAATATACACATCAAGAGGTAAAAGAAATGCTTAAATTTTACGAAAGTCCAATCGGAAAAAAAATTGCGGAAAAAGCAGGAGTGCTTTTTGAACAGTCCATGTTAGCAGGT
>JAUXNR010000859.1 GCA_030682755.1 Flavobacterium sp. | reverse complement strand
CTCAGGCGACCCCATTTTAATGGTGGCCAATTCTTTTGCCATTTCTTCTTTGATTGCCGGCCATAAACTTTTTGGATAATAAGCTCTTGATGCGGCCGAACATTTTTGTCCTTGGAATTCAAAAGCTCCACGAATAGAGTTGGCAGCAACTTGTTTCACATTAGCACTTGGATGTGCAACAATAAAATCTTTACCACCTGTTTCTCCAACAATTCTTGGATAGGTTTTGTATTTATGAATATTGGTTCCTATTTTTTTCCAGATTTCCTTGAAAACAAAAGTCGATCCTGTGTAATGAACTCCGGCAAAATCAGCATGGTCAAAAATAGTGTCTGAAATCATAGCAGGGTCGCCAAAAACTACATTGATTACGCCATCCGGAACTCCGGCTTCTTTGAAAACATCGATAATGATTTTTGCAGAAAACACTTGACTGTCACTAGGTTTCCAAACCACAACATTCCCCATCATAGCAGCACTTGCCGGTAAATTAGCTGCAATTGCAGTGAAGTTAAAAGGTGTAATTGCATATACAAATCCTTCTAATGGACGGTATTCAACACGATTCCAAACAGATGAATCAGAACCTGGTTGATCGCTATAAATTTGGGTCATGAATTCAACATTGAAACGCAAAAAATCAATCAATTCACAAGAAGCATCAATTTCTGCCTGATGAATGGTTTTAGATTGAGCAATCATAGTTGCAGCGTTTATTTTTGCCCGATAAGGTCCGGCGATTAATTCGGCAGCTTTTAAGAAAATGGCAGCACGTTGTTCCCATGGTAAAACAGCCCAAGCTGCTCTAGATGCTAAAGCATTAGAAATGGCTTTTTCAACATGACTTTTTTCAGCTAAATGATAGGTTCCAACTATGTGTTGGTGGTCATGTGGAGCTGACATGTTATTTGTTTTTCCGGTTCTGATTTCTTCAGAGCCTATATATAATGGCACATCAATTTTTGAATTCCACATTTCTGTATAAGCGGCAAGAACTGCAGCTTTTTCAGGACTGTTAGGAGCGTAAGTTTTTACGGGTTCGTTAACCGCTTTTGGCACATGAAAAAAACCTTTAAGCATACTGTTGTGTTTTTTGAATTAAGTAATAAAGTGAGTGCAAATGTACGAAAAATTAAAATTTCGCATCAAAAGAAGTGGCAAAATTGAAAAATCGATAATTAGTTTAAGGCAAAAGGAGCACTTAAACGAAACGTAGGAACAATCACTCTAAAGTTTCGGGTTGTAGTGAAGTTTATCATGTTAAAATGTCCTTTCATGGCTCCAATTGGAGAAGAGAGCAAGCATCCTGAACTATAAACGTGGGATTCTCCGGGTTTTAAAACCGGTTTTTTTCCGATAACTCCTTCACCGGTTACTACTTCTTTTTCGTTTAAAGAGTCAAAAATATCCCAATGGCGAGACATTAATTGCACAGAATCTTTACTGTGGTTTTCAATTGTAATATGATAACTAAAGGCAAAATGGAGCTTGAAGTTTTTGAAGTAAGTACCTTCAAAACTTGTTACTACTGATATTTTAATTCCTCTGGTTATTTGTGAAACCATATCTAATACATTAAAAACACTAAAATAAACATAAAAGCTGCTACAAATAAAGCAGTTATACTCAACATAAAGTTCAAAATTACAAATTTTATAATTGTAATCAATCTACTTTGTTGATAAAAATTTCTTAAAGCTTTATAAAAATAAAATGGGATTCCAAATCCAAATAATACAGAAAAGTCTATCGGTATAAAGATGTTAAGTATTTCATCAACAAGTATCAGTATGAAGAAAAAAGTCATGAAGTTAAATACAAAAACTAAATGTTCGGCATAGTTTAAATGCATTCTGAAATATATAATTGAAAATATGATTGTGATAAATGGCAATGAAATGAAAAGTAAAAATGGAATTTTTGCCATTACATATTCAATAAAAGCTTTTCTGCTTTTTTTGTCATTAAAATCAAATATGTGACTGTCAATACTTTTTTTGAAAATATATCGATTCCAATTGGTGTTTTTATACCCTAAAACCGTTAGAGAAGAATCTATGTTTGTGCTTCTGCTTTCGTCATAAAAATCTAAAAAAGTCTTCCATTTTTTATATGACTTATTGAAAAAATTAAGTTTTTCAAATTCGCTTTCTTTTTTATAAACTTTCGGCAAC
>JAUXNR010000024.1 GCA_030682755.1 Flavobacterium sp. | reverse complement strand
AAGATATTTTACAAGCACTTCAAAATTCAACCCGACTTTGTGTTGCAACAGATATTACACTTCCAACGGAATATATTAAAACGTATCCGGTTCAGGAATGGAAGAAAATAAAAATAGACCTGCATAACAGGCCTACTATATTTATAATACACAAACAAGTGTAATCAATTTGATTCTTTAAGTGTGTTTTACCTTAACCCTCACCTTTTTTGAAGGTTGAATCATAGAAGTATCATAACCACCATAGTTCTTGATATAACTCTTTAATGAAGTTCCAAAACCATCGTTAAAACTGTTGTTTCCGTTACTTTTCAAAAACTTTCGGACAGATCCTGCTCCACCCAAATGAGCTGCAGCCAAGATTCCCGATTCTGTTATAGTCACCCCTTTAATCACTTTTCCTTCATACTGCTTAATCTCATTGCGAAGCTCGTACTTGTTCAATGCTAATAATGCTTTAAAAGCTTCTTCCTGCAAACGTGGCGATCGCATAAAAGTCAAACTGTCAGTAATTCCAATAGTGCGTAAGGTACTCATACCAAATTGGTATTTACCCATATAACCAAACGGATTAACCTTGTGGTATTTTCCTTGAGATTCTTTAAAGGCTACAGCTTGTTTAAATCCGGCATAGGTCTTTCCGGTATAAGGAATTGAGATGTGCTGATATGCACTTTCTTCTGAGGTAGGTGCTGTATAAAACAATTCTTCGGTTTCATCAACATGAAACCATTCTAAATGCTGAAACTCATAGGTTTTAAAACCGGAGCTTAAGACTAATACGATGAACACAATCGAAGTGTAAAAATACCATTTTTTAATCATATAGTTGTTTTCTCAGGCCCTGTCACAACACTGAAATTTCACGGTGCAAATATACAACTTTTTTTATAAATATGATTATCAGATAGTTAAACTTTTTCTAAAAGTAAATCCAATGGAATTTGACCCCTTGGAAACCCCTTATTTCAAACGTTGGAGCTGGAATCTTAATAGTGTTAAAAAGCGAAAAAAGAGTTCGTAAAAGTGATGATTTAGTCTCAATTTTGGTCAAATCAACATCCAAGCTCAAATAAAATTGGCGATACCGTTCATAATCCGGAAGTGCTAATCCGGTATCTGATGACGAAGTAGCCGTTAGCATGCCCTCAGCTCCATAACCTAAAGCAACATTAAACCACTTGGGAAGCCTAGAATCCGGCATAAAAGACCGCAAATTAGCCGACAACCAATACGTCTGACCGTTGTAATCTTTTAAAAGCTGTTCACTGAAACTAGCACCCAAAACTTCAGGTCGCTGTTTTGCATAGTGCGTTGAATGGAAAGAAAACTTAGGAACGATGCGTTGTTCTTGCCATGCTAATTCCTGTGATACATATAAAGCTGTTCCGGTGGCATTCGCAACAACATCACCCCATGAAAAACCCCACTCAGCTGAATGTCCGTCAAAAACCTCAACCGCTGTTAAAAACACAAACCCATAACCCGCACCATAAAGCAATTGGTCTTTTTTGGAAACGCCGGACCAAGCTAATAACTCAGAACTCATCCTACCTAAATGATAAGTAGTGTAAGCATGTCCCGCTTTATCCATTTGCAACCAATGGTTGTTGTCATTCTTAAAATGAAAAGAAGAGGTTTCATAATCAACATACCAAAGTTGATGCAATCCCACCAAAGCCGCTGAAGTTAAAACAGCCTCAGAAACCACAACTAGATTTCTCCTTGAAGTATTTAAAGAATCTGAAGGCGTTAAAAAGGCTTCAACTTTTGATTGGGAAAATGACTCCGCTGAAATCAACAAAAAAACCACTAGTATGGAACCAAACTTTTTCAACTAGTTTCCGGAAGTTTGAGCATTCAACCAAGCCGAATATTTTCTGGCGTTTACGTTATGTTGTTCCAAAGTGGTAGCAAATTCATGATAGCCCAAACGGGTAACACTCGCACAGAAATAAATAAAATCATGTGGCTCGGGATTCAAAACCGCATCAATGGAACTTACATCCGGCATAAAAATGGGTCCTGGTGGCAAACCACTATTCTTGTAGGTGTTATAAGGTGATACCACTTCCAAATGTTTGTAATAGACGCGTTTGATTACCTGATTAAAATCATTCGAAACCAATTTATAGGCATAAATTACCGTTGGATCGGCTTGCAAGGCCATACCAATCTTCAAACGGTTCAAATAAACTTGTGCCACTTTGGGTCGCTCGTCAACTTTTGAGGTTTCTTTTTGAACAATAGAGGCCAAAATGGAAACTTCAGTGGGGGTTAAACCTAATCCTTCAGCTTTGGCTTTACGTTCGTCATTCCAAAAACGATAATATTCTTTAGCCAACTGATCCCTGAATTTTGTGGCAGAAGTATTCCAATAAAACTCAAATGTATTAGGTAAAAACAGCGTAAAAACAGTAGCTTCCATCACATCATTTTCTTTCAAAAAAACCGGATCTTTAAATGCGGCCATCAAGCTGATACTGTCAGCTTCCAATTGTGAACCAATTCTACCGGCTAAATTCTCCAAGCGTTCTTGATTGTTAAAGGTAACCCGAACCGCAACAGGTCTTCGTAACGCAGATACAATTTCATTGGTGTTCATATTTTTAAGCAGTTCAAACTTACCGGCTTTTACATCTGAAGGATAGCCTCTTCTTGTGGCCAATTTTAAAAACTTATCCATATCTAAAACATAAGGTGCCACAAGTTCCTGAACCTCTTCAAAAGTGGCTCCTGTTGGAACATAGACAGCTACTTTTGAAGTGGAAAATTGTGTATTTGGCGTAAACACAATTTGATATACCCGAAAGCCCAAATATGCACCAACAACCAAAACCAAAAGAACAAAATAAAGGAGAATTTTTTTAAATGTCATAAAAATGCGTTTAACGTATGAATTGATACAAAGCCTCGTCAGAATAGCTTCCCTGATTATAATTCCAATCTTTTTTAATGCCCACCAATTGAAAACCAAATGTGGTAAAAAGGGTAATACTGGCCAAATTGGTTGTAGCAATATTTGCAAACAATTGATGCACATGAAGATGCTCAAAAGCATATTGAACCAACAACTCCAGAGCTTGCAAGCCATAACCATGATGCCTGTTCTCCGGATTTTGAATCACAATTCCAACACCCGCTCGTTGGTTTTTAGGATCAAAATCAAACAAATCAATCAATCCGATGGCTTCAAATGTGTTGCGTTTACAAATCGCTAAACGCAATTGCTTGGCTTCATAGATATCTTTATATGCATTTTCTAAATACTGCTCAATTAAAAATTTGCTGTAAGGTGTTTGTGTTTGACTCACCTCCCATAAAGTAACATCATTTTCCAAAGCATAGATAAAAGCGAGATCATCTGGCTCTAAAGCCCGCAAATAAATGGATGTACCTTGTAATGCTTCCATATTAAAATTGAGATAAATCAAGTTGACCTTCAAAAACAAATTTGGCAGGCCCGGTTAAAAATACTTGGGTATATCGTGTGCCATCTTTTTGAAAAGTAACACCTAAAGCTCCTCCTTCCACTTGCAATGATATAGCATTTGAAGTGGTCTTTCCAATGGCATTCATAGCAATGGCAGCAGCTGTAACACCTGTTCCACAAGACAAAGTTTCATCTTCAACGCCTCGCTCGTAGGTTCTTACGGCAAAATGACTATCCGATATGGGTTCTACAAAATTGACATTACTACCTGCTGCTCCATACAAATCACTGTATCGTATTTGACTACCGATTTCTTTTACAGGTACAGCTTTTACATCTTCAACCACTGCAACGTGATGTGGCGAACCGGTATCCATGAAAACATAATCAGAAGCAATCCGAATTTGATCAACATCTTTCATTTGAAGGGAAACGATTCCCGATGCTGAAATTTTGGCATAATGCATTCCGTCAACTGCTGTAAATGTGGTTTCGTTATCTACTACACCTAATTGCTTTGCAAAAGCTACAATACATCTACCTCCGTTACCACACATCGAACTCTCATGACCGTCTGAGTTGTAATAAACCATTTTGAAATCGGAATTTTTGTCATTTTCTAACAAAATCAACCCATCGGCACCAATGCCAAAACGCCTGTTACACAATCGTTCTATCAGTTTGGTATCATTTTTGGGAAATAAATTCTGACGGTTATCCAGTAAGATAAAGTCATTTCCGGTTCCTTGGTATTTATAAAATTGAATAATCATTTTTGAAATTTCTGAAATACAAAAGTACAATTATTTTAAAGAAAAGTTAAGGTGCGTTAAAGTACGTTAAACCTATTTTACAAAAACAATAATTCAAATAAATTTACATTATATAATTAATAACATTTAGTATATGAAAAACACAGCAAATCTATTTTTGGTCGCTTTACTGAGTGGTATAATTACACTTGGATCGTACAAACTTTTTCTGGAAGGGGATAAAACTACTGCAGAAAGTATTATTGCTACAGCTCCAACTTTTACAACAAAAAATGTTGGACTTTCATCTGAAGCAGTTGATTTCACAGAAGCTGCGGAATCAACACTAAATCAAGTGGTTCACGTTAAAAATGTATCGTATAGAACGGTTTCAAATCCGATTATGGAGTTCATGTATGGCCAACGTGGTGGTCAGCAACAACAACAAATCGGGACAGGATCCGGTGTAATCATTTCAGAAGATGGTTATATCGTTACCAACAACCATGTGATTAATGGAGCTCAAGACTTGGAAGTCACATTAAACAATAAAAAAACATACAAAGCCAAATTAATAGGAACGGATTCCAAAATGGATATCGCTCTCTTAAAAGTAGAGGCGGATGAAAAATTACCGTATATCGTTTTTGCCGATTCAGACCATGTACGTGTGGGAGAATGGGTGCTGGCTGTAGGAAATCCATACAACCTCAACTCTACGGTTACAGCTGGAATTGTTTCGGCGAAAGCCAGAAATTTAGATACCAGAGGCATTCAATCGTTCATTCAAACCGATGCTGTGGTTAATCCGGGTAACAGTGGTGGTGCGTTGGTAAACACTCGAGGTGAATTGGTGGGAATAAACACCATGATTTCATCTAATACCGGAAGTTATGTTGGCTATTCATTTGCTGTGCCTTCAAACATCACCAGAAAAATCATTGAAGACATCATGGAGTTTGGAAACGTACAGCGTGGTATTTTGGGAATTGAAGGTGCCGAATTGAACAGCAATGCTTCAAAAGAATTAAACATCAAAGACACACAAGGTTTTTATGTAAATAAAGTAACTAAAAATTCAGGTGCCGAAAGAGCCGGAATCAAATCCGGTGATGTGATTAAGAAATTAGACAATCAAAATATTTCTTCTTTTGCAGAACTGTCAGGATATGTGAATACAAAACGCCCAAATGATGAAATTAAGGTGACCGTAAATCGCGATGGAAAAACGCTGGTCATCCCTGTAAAATTATCCAAAAAAGAACTCTTGAATTATGAGTTTTACGGTCTAGAATTGGAAGATTTGGATGCGTCAGACAAACAGCGTTTTAAAATAAATCAAGGAGTAAAAATCAAAGACATTACCAATGAAAAATTAGCTCCTTATAGTGAAGAATTAAAAGGAAGCATCATCCTAAGCATTGACGGGGTTAAAGCTACAGATGTAGAAACCATATCAAGAGGCTTGGGAAGCAAAACAGAAAAAGAAGGCGTTCGCGTGGAACTACTACTGAAAAACGGTCAGTTAATGCGAATAATAATTTAGTAGGAAGGCTAATTTTAGCTAGGGGCAGTCCTGCAAGGTCGCATTTTGATCTTGCAGGATTTTTTTTATCCTGTCATGCTAAACTCGTTTCAGCATCTAACCTTTTAAACCCATAAAAATCCGCGTTAATCCGTTCAATCCGTGTCATCCGTGTCATCCGTGTTCCAATACTCACCCAGTCACTCAAAAAAAGCGAAGCATCATACTACCACTATCCACTTAAAAATCCGCGTTAATCCGTTCAATCCGTGTCATCCGTGTTCCAATACTCACCCAGTCATTCAAAAAAAGCGAAGCGTCTTAACTATCTTAATGTTAAAAAAACTCAGAAACTCAGAAACTCAGCAACTCCACCAAAAAAAATCCTAAAAAAGTTTACGAAAACGATTGAAATCAATACTTTTGCACCAAATTTATAAACAACACTAACTACAACAAAATGAAAATCAATCAATCGTTATACGAAAAAGAACTTTCGTTTCAGGCAGACAGAAGAAGAGCCGGAGTTGAATTCATCAAAATCATCAGTGATTTATGGTATGACAAATCCATCGAAATTGTGTTATTTCGCAACCAATTAATCGATAAAAATGTTTCCGAAATCCTAAACCTTCATGAATATGCAGGCGAATTTGTAGGAAAACCTATTTCTGTATTTGATTCGGTTGAAATTGCCCGCGAAATGCTTTCATTAGACTTACCACCTTCTAAATTAGACATCGGAAAATTAACCTACGAATACCACTTGGAAGATGATAAATACCACAACACCAAATCATTTGTAATTGATAAACTAAAAAAAGCCAAAGATTTTCATATTATCAAACCAAAAGATGTTGTCCTTTATGGTTTTGGTAGAATTGGTCGTTTATTAGCTCGTGAATTAATGTCTAAAACCGGAAAAGGAAGCCAATTACGCCTTCGTGCCATCGTAACAAGAGATAAAAATGATGCTACTATTTTAGAAAAAAGGGCTTCTTTATTGCGTTATGATTCAGTACATGGCGATTTTCAAGGTTCTGTAACTGCTGATCCTGAAAACAATGCGTTATTGATTAACGGGACAACGGTACACATGATTTCAGCAAACGGACCTGAAGATATTGATTATACAAAATACGGAATTGAAGATGCTTTGATTATTGATAATACAGGTGCTTTTACAACAGCAGAAGCTTTACAAAGACACTTGGTTTCAAAAGGAGCATCAAAAGTGTTGTTAACAGCACCCGGAAAAGGAATTCCAAATATAGTTTACGGGGTGAACCACAACGACCACAATCCTGAAAAAACAGATATTTTCTCTGCGGCCTCTTGTACAACCAATGCCATAACACCGATTTTAAAAGCCGTGGAAGATACCTTAGGTGTTGTAAAAGGACATTTGGAAACCATTCACGCCTATACTAACGACCAGAATTTGGTTGACAACATGCATAAAAAATACCGTCGCGGTAGAGCCGCAGCCTTAAACATGGTCATCACAGAAACAGGTGCCGGAAGTGCCGTAGCTAAAGCTTTACCTTCTTTATCCGGAAAATTAACGTCAAATGCCATTAGGGTTCCGGTTCCAAATGGTTCATTGGTGGTTTTAAACTTAGAAGTAGGCAGAGTAACTTCTGTAGAAGAAATAAATGAAATCATGAAAAAATATGCTCTGGAAGGAGAATTGGTAGAGCAAATAAAATATTCATTAAACAATGAATTGGTTTCATCAGATATTGTGGGTACAAATGCACCTTCAATTTATGACAGCAACGCAACCATTGTTTCCGGTGATGGTAAAAACATCGTGTTGTATGTTTGGTATGATAATGAATTTGGCTACAGCCACCAAGTAATTCGATTGGCAAAATACATCGCAAAAGTAAGACGTTATAATTACTATTAATAAATTAACCTAACCAAACAACCCTAAAGCACTTCCTCTCTTCTGATGAAGTGCTTTTTTTCTCTCAGCTACTCAGCACCTTTGAACCTCAGTACCTCAGCAACTCAGTACCTCCCAAACACTAAAAACACAAATTCCTCGTTACTTTTATAAATAAAACTTGTTTGTTTGGCAAAAAAGTATAAATTTGAATTCCCAATTTTTTTAATCACCGTTTTTTATATGAAAAATTATTTTATAGCAACACTGGCTTTGGTGTTGCCATCGCTCCTTTTTTGTCAAGAAGACTACACCATTACTATAAACGGTAAAAAAATGGATGTGGCCCTCGATAAAGAA
>JAUXNR010000828.1 GCA_030682755.1 Flavobacterium sp. | reverse complement strand
GATTGAGACCGATTAATGCATCAAAACCAATTTTTTTATCCACTTGGGCCAAGACGTTTAACGCACAAATTTCCATGGCTTTATAACCTTCCTCTGAAGTCAATTCTTCTCCTAATCTGCCTAGATAAAAATACACCTCGTTGACAATAGGAAACTGAATGGCAACATAAGCAATGTTTCCACGAGTATTTACAGAAACATAATTTCCTCCCGGATTGGAAACTTCAGGCAGCGAAAGTTGGAGCTGTGCAAGATTTTCTTTCGGATTCAAATTCATTGTTTTTAGGATTACGTTCGTCCGTTTTTTTAAGCAATTCAAAAGTACAATTTTGTTTTTGGTTTTAAAAAGCAAGAGTTGTTTTTGGAAGTACCCGTTAAATCCGCGTTCCAATCTTTTGATCCTTAAAAAAGCAAAACATCATAATCCCCATAATTACACCCAAAAAATGCAATCAATCCAATTAAAACAAAAACCGGCCTGCACCATAACAGTACAAAGCCGGAAAAAACAAACCCGATTTTTATGGATTAGAATCGGTAACCAACACTAATTTGAAAACTCGAATTTTTAATTTTCCCTACAGACTCTGCCGGTTCTTCTTCAAAGTCTTCACCTTGCAAATCTTTATTGATGTTGGTCAAACCTAAGTGGTAACGAGCTTGAAAAAACAAATTGTTTTTTAACTGATAACCCAAACCAAAGTTTACGCCCACGTTGATTTTTTCAACAAAATCTTTGATGTTTTCTTTTCCGGATTCATCAATGCTTATTTCGTCACCAAAATTGGCTTTAATATCATAGTGACCGTTGGCATGAAGCAAATAGCCAATTTGTGGCCCTCCTTCCAAACTTAAACCGTCGGCAATGTAATATTTGGCCATAATAGGAAGGTTTAAATAACCCAATTCATATCGCTCTTTAGTTTTTAAAAGTGTAAATTCGTCTTCATAAGAGAAAGAAGATTTACCGCCTTCTAAAGAATACAAAAGTTCAGGCTGAATTGAAAATTTTTCAGATAATTTAATGTCAGCAATTGCTCCAACATGATAACCGGGTAGGGTTTTTACACCGTCAATGTCACCGGTTAAGGTAGCCAGGTTTAAACCGGCTTTAGCTCCAAAAGTTACGTTTTGTGCAGATACTTGCAGGGTTGTTACTAACACTACTACAAGACTTGTGATTAGATTTTTTTTCATTTTTTTGATTGATTTAAATTGATTTTTTTTGAGGGTTTGTTTTTTTAAACATGTACTAAGACTGTATTTTTACCACTTTGTTACAGCCCTTTTTATTTTTTTGACAAAAGTATTGGAATCGTTTTCAGAAAAAATTGATTGAAATCAAGAAATTTCATGAAATTACCATGAAGGTTTATTCATCACGATGATAACACAACGATACCCCGACGATACTTTGACGATACCTTGAGGATACTTTGACTTTAGTTTGACGAAAACTTTCGTAAATCCAAAAATCCAATAATCTAATAATCCAATAATCTAATAATCTAAAAATCTAACAATCCAAAAATCTAATAATCCAAAAATCTAATAATCTAATAATCCAAAAATCCAACAATCTTCTTAACCCGAACCCTACTACAACTTTTTTTGTACGAAAAATTTAAACCCCATGTAGCAATAGTTGTAAAACAAGCCCCATAATAAAACCTAATACAACCATAATAATTTCCTAACTTCAAACGCTTGTAAAATGTCAATTTAGTACTATCTTTGTAGCCCCCAAATTTCTAATTAAGAGAAAGTTACCGTAACGGTTTTTAAAACATTTTTTTTCTATATGAAATTAAAATTACTAGTGCTCGCTTTATTAGTGAGTGGTTTGGGGTGGAGTCAGGTTTTTACAGCTACATATGATTTTGGTAGTGTTACCACTTCTTCAGGAACAAATGACCCAACACCAGTTCCTGTTGCAGCAAATATTACTTTTGGCTCTTTTTCTGCTGTGGGTACTTCTACTAACTCTACTGCTGCAGGCAGATTTTCATTTACAGATTGGGCATTAGGTGCTACAAATGGTAGTGATGTTTTTGTAGGTGTAATTAACACAACTGAATATTACCAAGTCACTTTAACACCAACAGCAGGTTATGCTTTAGATTTAAATACAATAACTTTTACTATTCAAAGATCTGGTACAGGAATTCGTCAGTATGTTGTGCGTTCTAGTTTAGATTCTTATGCAAATAATTTACCTGCAAGTATTAGTCCTGCTAATGCTAATTTGTCTGTTGAAGCTACAAATATATTTCAGATTGTTGATGCTACAACTGCAGCAAATAATGGCAGTACAATAACGTTAGATAGTAGTTATGACGCCATAACAACTCCTATTACATTTCGTTTTTATGGTTTTAATGCTGAAGCTAATACAGGTACTTTTAGTATAGATAATGTTGCTTTTAATGGTGAGATGGTTTTTGCTTGCACACCACCTCTAACTCCATCAGGTGTAATTTCCGGCACCACACCTGCATGTGGCAACACCTCTTTAAATTTTTCAGGAACAGCTCCTGCCAATGTAATTTATTATTGGCAAACAGCAGCATCCGGTACTTCTATGGTTAATAATGCCAATGCAGCATTGTCAGTTTCCACCTCCGGTAATTATTATGTTCGGGCATACAACACCGTTGATGCTTGTTGGTCAACCGGTTCGGTTGGGCCGTATGCGGTGGTGGTGAATGCCATTCCTTCAGAGCCTACTACTGCAAATCCGGCAGCCACGTGCCAAGGAACAGCTGTGGTCATAACAGGTGAGGGTGGTGGAGCATCAACCTATACCTTTTGGGATTCCCCATCAGGAGGCTTTCAATATACAACAGGCGGAAATTTTACATACAATTCACCAAATTTAACCGTTGGCACCGGGGTAACAAGTGGTACATACAATTTTTACATTCAAGGACAAAACGGAACATGTCTCAGTCCCACCCGCAGAATGGTTACTTTAGTAATCAATCCGTTGCCTGCAACACCAACAGGCACTATTACTGTTTCAGCTAATCCGGCTTGTGGTTCCGCAACGTTAAGTTATCCGGCCGGGTTTTATTGGCAAACTACGGCTACAGGAACGTCAACGGCTTTTCCAACGTCATCCAATTATATTTTAAACACCACCGGAACAGTTTATGTTCGGGCATTATCAGGTTCATGTTGGAGTTCAGCTTTGGCATCACCTGCTGTTACCGTACACACGCCGATTACTATTACAACGCAGCCTGTTTTAGAAAATATTAATATACCGGGTGGGCCTCGTAACTTTTCAGTTGTAGCCGACGGAACCGGTTTGTCTTACCAATGGCAAATTGATACCGGAAGCGGTTTTTCTAATTTAGTGAATGGTGCTCCGTACAGTAATGTAACTACAGCTACAATGTCTGTAAACCCATCTACGCTAGCCATGAACGGGCATTATTTCCGTTGTGTCGTTTCCGGAACGGCACCTTGTACTGCTGTTACCTCTGATGCCGGAAGGTTGAAGGTTTTTCCAAATAACGCAACGGCTTTAACACCATGTATCGGGAATACAGAAGTTGGTTTGTCATGGACGGCTTCAACAAGTGTTGGAACAGTTGGTTACATGGTTTTTGCTTTAGCCGGTGCAACAGCTCCATCCTTAACACCTGCATCAGCAGGAGATGCAACGTCTTATACCGCAAATACCAACTATACTTTAGCAACAACTTACGGTACATTAGGAAGATTGGTTTATAAAGGAACCGACATAAACACAAATATAACAGGTTTAACACTTGGACAACAATATACGTTTAAAGTTGTGGCTTATAATATGGAAACCTACACGGGTTGGGCAAATGGAATCAATACCTTGGGTAGTTGGAACCAAACTCTTACTACGGGTGTGCCAAATGTAAACATAACTGGAGCCTCAACAGCTCCAAATTCATGTGCCATCACTTGGACAAATCCATTGCCAACTTCTTGCTATGAAACTTTAATTGTAGCCAACCAAGGAGGTCCTGTAGTATTTACACCAACAGGTGATGGCTCGGCTTATACAGCAAATGCCACTTATTCAGGGCCTAACCAAGTTGTTTTTAAAGGAGTTGGAACAGCAACAACCGTTTTGGGTCTTACTCAAGATGTAGAATATTGCTACACGGTTTTTGTGCGAAGAGGTACACAATGGAGCACAGGAGTTTCTATTTGTAGAACCACTGGTGCGGTATATTGTGCAAGTAATGTATCCCCGGGAATTGATGACAATACGGGAATTACACAAGTACAATTTAATACCATCAATCAAAGTTCTTCAGGAAATCCAAGTTATACAGATTTTACCGCTGTTTCAACCACCGTGTTAATTAACCAAACCTATAATTTGACAGTTAATGTGGATACAGATGGTTTTCAAACCTACACCAAAGCATGGATTGATTGGAACCGAGACGGTGATTTTAATGATTCAGGGGAAGAATATGACTTAGGGGATACTTATGGTGCAGCAACATTGGCTTCCAATTCACCCTTGAGTATTTATGTGCCTGCCAATGCCGTTCCCGGTAATACTCGAATGCGAATAGCAACACAATACTTTTTTGATGATTCAGATGTTATTTTAGCCCCTTGTGGCACTTATAACTATTCCGAAGTAGAAGATTATACCATCAACATTCAACGACCACCCGGAGCAGAAATTAATGTAATTTCTAATAACATCACCATTTTGAGTGGTTTTGATGCTCCTTTCAGCTTGAACAATACGTTGTATGGTGCTACAAACTTAGGAGCAACGAATGGACCGAGAACGTTCACGATACAAAACTTAGGGTTGTCTGCCTTGAATCTAACAGGAGTGCCTCTAGTCTCTGTGGTTGGCGATCATCCTGGTGATTTTACGGTGACACAGCCTTCGGCAAATACCATTGCCTCAGCAACTTCTTTAGATTTTACAATTACTTTTGAACCTCAAGTTGGAGGCATTCGCAATGCGATTATTTCAATAGCTAATAATGACAGCACAGGAAGTGAAAATCCTTATACGTTTGCTGTGAGAGGAACAGGGGTTTGTAACACTCCGATTCTTAGTACGATAACACCAACCACCGGACCTGTTGGAACAGAAGTAACGCTTACGGCTACTCAAAATAATTATAGTGGAGCTGTGGTTCGATACAATGGTGTTTTGTTAACCACGACACAAGTGTCGGCTACACAAATAAAAGTGACGGTTCCTGCCGGTGCAGTATCAGGCAATTTTTCCATAACAAACAGCACAGGATGTACAATAGAGGTGCCTTTTACTATTATAGACAATGTAATTCAAGGTTGTGCCGGAAATACAGCCGATGTCAGAACCGAATTGTTCATTAGTGAAGTAACTGATCATGGTTCAGGAAGTCATACGTATATCGAGCTTTACAACCCGAGAACTACTTCAATAAACTTGTCTGGATATACTGTCCGAACACACAATAACGGGGCTACAACAGCAACCAGCACTATTAATTTAACCGGTAGCATAGCAGCAAACAGTACGTATTTAATTGCAATTGGAGGAGGAGATGCCGGCTCAAATTTTGGCGGACATACGCCCAATTTAATCAGTGCAGCTACTAGCGGGATTAACAATAACGATCATATCCGTCTTTATAATGGTGCTGTTTGGCAAGATTTATGGGGAAATACAGCCAATGTTGTTTTTACAATTGCTGACAAAGATTATACGTACCGAAGGTTAAATGAGGGGATAATTGCTCCAAGTATTACATGGAATCCAAGCGATTGGACCGCCATAACACCGGTTGATTATACCAACATTGGTCAATATGCCAACACAGCGGGAATTCCGCCAATAGTTGACCAACAACCCACTTTTGAACCTACTTGTAAAACGGTTGTTTTGGAGGTAGAAGCGAGTGAAGGAGTTGTGGATGCCACAGGAATACTATATCAATGGTTTGTAGCAATTCCAGGTCAATCCGGATGGTCAGTGTTGTCAAATGGAGGAGTTTATTCAGGTGCAACTACTAATGTGTTGACAATTTCAGATATAACCGGATTGGATGGTTATCAGTACTATTGTCAGGTTAGAGAAAATAATGTGACGTGTTATGTAGCTTCAGAAGCAGTTGTAATCCGTGAGCCACAAACTATAATATGGGATGGCGTTGATTGGACGTCAAGTATTACACCAAGTTTTAACACCAATGTTATTTTTGATGCAGATTATGATACCTCCGTTCATGGAGATGTAACGGCATGTGCTTGTCAAATCAATACAGGAAGAGTTGTTACTATTGCAAGCGGTGGATATTTGGATATTTTTGATGGGGTAAACAACCAAGGGACTTTAAATATTGATGATACTGGAAGTTTAAAACAACATAATGATGATGCAGTCAATTTTGGAAACATCAAAATGACCCGAACCACCCGAAACATGTACCGTTGGGATTATGTATATTGGGGTTCGCCGGTGGAAGAAAATATCATAGCACAAATACCTAATCCTCAGTTTGACAAAAAATACAAATGGGTACCGGGAGTAGGAGCCAATTGGTTTGTGTTGGATGCAGTAATACCGGGACAAGGGTTTATCACTCGGGTTAGAAACCAATTTCCGTTCAACGATATTGCTCAAGTAAACCGATCAATTTCTTTTGATTTTACAGGTAAACCAAACAACGGTTTGGTCAATGCCACCATGACTAGGGTGGATGCTGATGCTTTAAATTTTAGCAATTATAATTTGTTGGCCAATCCATATCCGAGTGCTATTGATGCCGAATTGTTTTTAACGCAAAACAGTGGAGCAATTGACGGAACAATTTATTATTGGACTTCCATAACGCCTTATCCTGGTATCGGAAATTATCAAACCGGAGATTATGCCAAATGGAATTTAACCGGAGGCGTGGGAACCAATGCAGCTAATGATTCACCTTCAAACACCGCTCTGCGACCTGACGGTCAAATTGTAGCCGGACAAGGATTCTTTGTTCAAGCTTTAGTCAATAATGCAACCGTTACTTTCAGAAATGCACAACGTTTGATCACTGATAATACACAGTTTTTTAGAATGGCCCAACCACAAACAACGCAAAGTGTTTCGGGAAGCAAACACCGTTTTTGGTTAAACCTAACGAGTGAAAATGGGCATTTTAATCAAATGTTGATCGGTTATCTCCCGGGAGCAACTAATGATATTGATTGGGGATATGATGGATTTTCTGTGGTAAATAATCCTGTAAATATATACAGTCATGTAAATGGCAAATCACTTTCCATCCAAGGGAGAGCCTTGCCGTTTGACCAAAACGATATTGTGCCGTTAGGATTGCGAATTACAACAGCAGGAACCTACAAAATTGCATTAGATGAAGTGGACGGCTTGTTTTCAGACAACCAAATTATTTATTTGGAAGATTTGAGCACAGGAGCAGTACATAATTTGAAACAAAGTCCTTATTCATTTACTTCAGCAGCAGGCACTTTTGAAAGTCGTTTTCAAATTCGATATACTAATGAAACTTTAGGTATTGATGAGGTGACAGTACCGTCTAACACGGTTTGGGTTTATGGTACAGATGTCATGACTGCTGTTTCTTCAGAAGAACTGCTTGCCAATGTAGTTGTCCATGACTTGTTAGGAAGACGTTTGTATGAAGCGAAAAACATCTCGGCTATGCAACATGTCATTGGTTTAAAACCGGCAGAGCAGGTGTTGTTGGTAACGATTACTTTGGCTAATGGACAAGTGGAAACAAGGAAGGTTAAATTTTAAGAGTTTAAGAGTTTGTTTATTATATTGTTTAAAGCTATCCGTCTTGGGTAGCTTTTTTTGTAGTTATAATTCTGCAACATAAGAAATGTATAGCTATGTGTTCCTTTAATTAAGCGAAGCGTCTTTTCACTTCTTAAAACTATGTTTCTTTGCGGTTAAAGAAAGAACCAATAAAAACATAAACCACATAGAGACATAGGAAAGAAGGACATAGAACCAATGCTTGGTTTCGCATAGCTATGTGATACTAAAAATGAGAGAAGCGTCTTTAACAGCTCTGAAAATCTATGTATCTATGCGGTTAATATTCTGTTCTCCAACAACGGGCTCCAGTAGTATTGTAAGAAAAACTAAACGCTATTGTTATAAAATTAACAACATCACCACATAGAAATCCACACGAGTTATCCAATAAATTATCAAAAACACATTATTTAACTTAAAAAGGCACAAAACCTCAAAAAGTTATCGACACGAAAACGTTTTCGAAACGAATTTATCAACAGCATATGTAACTATTTTGTAAATTTAAAATTCCTAATAGGTTAAAAATTTGAAGTTTACAAAACACATACCTCAAAAAACACTGTTACTGCTATTTTTTTTAGCGGGAACGTTTGGTGTGTTTTCACAAGGGCTCTTCTCGGCTAAAGTATATTTGAATTCTGTAGATTGGGGTGCTACCCGATATTACAATGTTGATACCAATTTAGCTTGTGACCCGGGTGTTTATTCCAATTGGGATAATGTTGAAGTGGCCCGATTAGAACCCGGTAGCATTTTAAATATGGGAGGTAATTTAATAAGCTTTGGCGGTGATGTTTTTTCAGCCCCAAGACTATATTACAGAATGTATTTGGACGGTAGTGCTCCGGGTGCATTTTCTTATATAAGCTTGTCCACAAAAACAAATGTTTGTAATTCGGGAGATATTAAACATGAATCTATTGAGAACAATACTCCGCTAACGTTGCCTTCTGAAGAAGGGATTTACATTTTAGAAGTCTATTTTAGAATTACCAGAGATGTAAATCCTCAAAATCTGTTTTGGTCCAATTTAAGTCAAAGCCCACAGCAACATCTTTGAAAGTTATGCTTTTATCAATTTAAATAATACCACCACATTTTATAATTTAGACGGAGCCAATGGAAGTTCTAATGCTGATTTACCGGCTGATTTAGGAACCTTTCAACCGGGCTTGGTTTTTAAATTAGGAGCAGAACAAAAAATATATTCCAGACGTGACCATCAGGTTTGTGAGTGCTCTGTTTGGTATTATATTTATGACGATGATGATGGTGGTGATCCAACTGTTGATGATTTTCCTTTGCCTCCATCAGGGGCATATTATGATTCAGAGTTTATAGAGCGATTCATCAAAGTTGCAAATTTAACTTTGTTAGAGAATACAGGAACTGCAAATTCCACCAATAATGGCACCTATAATGCAATTTTAGACGGGATGCCACGCAAACAGAAGTTTCAAAACATAGGTGCAGCATTTGATACCCAAATAAATTTTCCGGATTGTATAGGAACGTATCGGTTTGCCATAGCTAATTTAGCGGCCGTATCCACCACAGGAAATTGTGCAGACCCAACTAGTATCCGCTATATTCGGGACATCAATGAAGATTTAAAATTTTTGTTGAATAACAGTACAGATGTTACCTTAAACCCGAAAAGACCGAATCAGACTATTTCATCCAATCAACTTTTTTATACCACTAAAATTACCATTGGAAATACAAATAACATAACTTGGGACGGAATTAGTTGGGATGCTACTCCAAACCGAGGTTCAAATGCTGTTTTTTCAGCAGCTTATACAGCACCGCCAACAGGATTGGAAGTGAATTCCATAACAATTCCTAACGGAATCACGGTTACTATTCCTGATAATTCATTTATTAAAACCTATAACGATGCCGAAACGATTGGTACAGGAAAACTAGTCATTGCTACCCAAGGTAATTTTGTTCAAGTCTGTGAAAAGTTTGATTTGAAAAAGCCTTATATTGAACTATTGAAAAACACGCGATTGATGCGAAAATGGGATTATGTCTATTGGGGTAAACCCATAGTTCAAGATGCTTTTTCGCAAATACCTATTGCATTTGATAAAAAGTATTATTGGCAATCCGGAGAAGGTGCAACTTGGGTTACTCTGACAGAAACAAAAAATGGAGAAGGGTTTATTACCCGTGTCAAAGTGATTGACGTCAACAATGCCAATGCACAAATTACGATTCCTTTTGAATTTAAAGGAACAGCTAATAATGGTTTACAGTTGGTTACAGTAACACCATTAAACTTAACAGAAGATATTCCCGCAAATACAGCATTATTAGCCAATCCGTACCCGGGAGCCATTGATGCCGAAGATTTTTTAAGGTATCCGGGAAATACGAAATTAGGAGGCACTTTATATTTCTGGACATCCACCACACCTTATCCTGGGATTGGGCCGTATCAACAAGCAGATTATGCCTCATGGAATTTAACCGGTGCAACGGGAACTCAAGCTCCGAATGACACGAGTAATCCTTCAGACTTAATTCCTGATGGCAGTATTGCTTCAGGACAAGGATTTTTTGCTGAAATCAAACAACCTGGAAACATTGTGTTTTCAAATCGCATGAGAACAACAGGAGGCAATCAACAGTTTTTCAGAACGGCTTCCCAAGCAACGCAAACCCATTCGTCTTCTTCAGGAAGTGTTGAAAAACACCGATTTTGGTTGAGTTTGCGAGGCACAAATTCCTATTGTCAAATGCTTTTGGGCTATGTTGATGGGGCAACAAATGGTCTTGACAGATTGTATGACGGCAACAGTCTCTCCATCAGTCCTAATCCGATTTATTCCATAGCTAATGGAAAAAAACTAGGGATTCAAGGAAGAAGTTTGCCCTTTTTAAACTCCGAGATTATCCCTTTAGGAATTAAAACCACAACAAGTGGCAGTTATCAAATTGTATTAGATGCTTTTGACGGCTTATTTTATGGTGATCAGGCCATTTACTTAGAAGACCT
>JAUXNR010000023.1 GCA_030682755.1 Flavobacterium sp. | reverse complement strand
GCTTTTGTTGTTTTAGTTTTGGCTATTGCTGTGGCTGTTAAGCTTACTAATATTCAGTTTGTTGAAGGAGAGCATTACCGAAAATTAGCAAAAGAAAGAACTGTCAAAAATTTTGTAATTCCGGCAAACAAAGGAAATATTTATTCTTCAGATGGTAGTTTACTGGCTACATCCATTCCAAATTATAAAATCAGATTTGATGCCGTGGCCCCAAATCAAGATGACTTCAATCAAAATTTGCAACCGCTTTGTGATTCCTTATCTATTATGTTAGGGAAACCAAGCCAGTATTTCAAATCTGAATTATTAAAAGCAAGGTCAACCAAAAACAGGTATTATTTGGTTGCAAGAAGTTTGAGTTATACGCAATACATGCGAATTAAAAGTTTTCCGCTTTTCAATAAAGGACCTTATAAAGGTGGCATTATTACTGAGCAAAGAACAATTCGTGAGCATCCCATTGGTTTAATTGCAGAACGAACCATTGGCTATGAAAGAGTAACGCCAAACGGAACTCCAGACGGTAAAGGAATTGAATGGGCATTTAAAGATTATTTAAACGGAAAAGATGGAAAACGCTTAATGCAAAAAATGTCAAAAGGCCAATGGAAACCAATACGTGATGAAAATGAAATTGAGCCTCAAGATGGTTATGATGTTATTTCTACGATTGATGTTTATATGCAAGACATTGCTCATCATGCTTTGTTAAAACAATTACAGTATTATGAAGCCGATCATGGCTGTGTGGTGGTTATGGAAACTAAAACCGGACACGTTAAAGCAATTTCAAATTTAGGAAGAGATAAGAATGGTAACTATTCTGAAACCATAAATTATGCAATTCAAGAGTCGCATGAACCGGGTTCTACCTTTAAAATAATGGATTTGTTAGCACTTTTTGAAGATAAAAAAGCAGATACCAATACCGTTTATGATTCTCATGGAGGTGAAATTACATATTACAACAGAAGAGTTCGTGATTCTAAAAAAGGAGGTTACGGAAAAATTACGTTAGCACGAGGATTTGAATTGTCTTCAAATACTGTTTTAGTTCAAGCAGTGTATGACAATTATAAAAATAACCCAAAAGCATTTGTAGGTCATATTAATAGATTGAAATTAAATGAACCTTTAGGATTGCAAATTGCCGGAGAAGGAAAACCAATTATGCCTCAACCAGGTGCCAAGAATTGGTATGGAACAACATTACCATGGATGGCATACGGATATGGTGTTTCCATGACGCCTCTTCAAACATTGACATTATACAATGGTATTGCAAATGATGGTGAAATGGTTAAACCTTTATTTGTAAAAGAAGTAAAAGAGTGGAATAAAACGATCAAGACTTTTGATAAGGAAGTTATTGTGTCTCAAATTGCTTCAAAAGAAACAATAGATAAAGTAAAAGTGGTTTTAGAAAATGTTGTAAAAAGAGGTACAGGCTCAAAACTGTATTCCAAAGATTTTTCAATGGCCGGAAAAACTGGAACCGCTCAAGTTGATTATGCAAACAAAGCAAACTTGTATTATGCCTCTTCATTTGTAGGTTATTTTCCAGCAGATCAACCTAAATATTCCTGCATAGTTGTAATTCATAAACCAAGTACAACAAAAGGATATTATGGTGCAGACGTTTCCGGACCGGTATTTAAACGAATTGCTCAAAAAGTATTTACAGATGTGCCTTCAACCAATGAAGTTAGAGAATCTGATAAATCAAATGAGTTTCAAGATGCAAATTTTGAAAAATACTATACTTTAATTAATAAAGAGACGAAAACAATACCAAATGTTGTGGGAATGGCAGGCATGGATGCTGTTGCATTGTTTGAAAATCTTAAAATGAAAGTGAAAATTATTGGTCAAGGTAAAGTGAAAAAACAATCTATTCATCCGGGAGAACCGTTACAACAAAATAAAATTATAATCCTTGAATTGTCATGATGCAACTAAAAGACATATTATATAAAGTAAGCATTGAGGCGGTAAAAGGAACCACCGATTTGGAGGTAAATAAACTTGAATTTGATTCCAGAAAAATTACATTCAATGATGTATTTGTCGCCATTGAAGGAACCCTTTCAGACGGGCATGACTTTATCAAAAACGCATTAAATCAAGGAGCTGTTGCTGTGATTTGCAACAAATTTCCTGATTTGATTGTAAACGGAGTTACTTATGTTCAGGTAAAAGATACTAATCTTGCATTGGCATTAATGGCATCAAATTATTATGGAAATCCTTCAAAAAATTTAAAATTAATTGGGATAACCGGAACAAATGGAAAAACAACCATTGCTTCATTGTTGTTTCAATTGTTTAAAAATGCGGGTTATAAAGTCGGGTTGCTTTCCACAGTAAAAATCATGGTTGACGAAACGGAATATAAAGCAACGCATACAACCCCGGATTCATTGACCATTAATTATTATTTGGATGAAATGAATAAAGCCGGTGTTGCTTATTGTTTTATGGAAGTAAGTTCGCACGGCATTCACCAAAAAAGAACAAAAGCATTACATTTTGCGGGAGGTGTATTTACAAATTTATCTCATGATCACTTAGATTACCACGCTTCTTTTGCAGAATATAGAGATGTGAAAAAATCATTTTTTGATGAATTATCAAAAACTGCTTTTGCCATTAGTAATGTGGATGATAAAAACGGAAGTTTTATGATTCAAAACACTTCGGCCAAAAAAGTGAGTTATGCCTTAAAATCTTATGCCGATTATAAAGCTACAATTCTTGAAAATCAATTGAGTGGCTTGCTTTTAAAAATTAATGAAAATGAAGTTTGGGTCAAATTAATTGGTGCTTTTAATGCTTATAATTTATTAGCAATTTATGCCACAGCTGTTGAACTTGGGTTAGATAGTTTTGAAGTATTGCGATTGGTTTCCAACTTAGAAAGTGTTTCAGGAAGATTTCAATTTTTCATCACAAAAAACAAAATTACTACAATAGTTGATTATGCTCATACGCCTGATGCATTAGAAAATGTGTTGGAGACTTTGAATGAAATCAGAACAAAAAACGAGCAGTTAATTACCGTTGTTGGTTGTGGTGGTGATAGAGATGTAACCAAGCGACCCATAATGGCAAAGATTGCTACTGCAATGAGTGACAAGGTTATTTTAACCTCAGATAACCCAAGAAGTGAAGATCCGATTGATATTATCCAACAAATGGAAAAAGGAGTGGAGCTTCATAATCAAAAAAAGACATTGGCAATTGTTGACAGAAGTCAAGCAATTAGAGTGGCATGTCAATTAGCCAATTCAAA
>JAUXNR010000805.1 GCA_030682755.1 Flavobacterium sp. | reverse complement strand
TTGGCGGCTATTGCTGCGCCACTTCCTGAACTTGATCCTCCGGTATCAAATATTTTACGACCATAGGGATTCAATGTTTGTCCACCAAAAGCACTATAACCATTAGGACAATCTAGACAAAGGAAATTTGCCCATTCACTTAAATTAGTCTTACCTAAAATAATTCCTCCGTTCTCTTTTATTCCGGCAACAATAAATGCATCAGTCGCTTTATTGTTTCTTAATAAATGAGTTCCGGCGGTGGTTGACATTCCTTCGGCATTAGTATTGTCTTTTAAAAGAATTGGCATACCATAAATGAGATGATTAGCAGAGGATTTATGTTTATCTCTTTTTTTAGCTTCTTCAACTGCATTAGGATTAATGGAAACAATGGCGTTAAGTGTTTTATCTCTATCGTTTTCATATTTAACAATTCTGTACAAATACCATTGTGTTAATGCTTTATAGCTAAGAATACCTGATTGAATGTGCGTTTGAATGGTTGGAATGTCTTGTTCTAAGATAAACGGCAATAACCTTTGGTAATCTTTTTCAGAGAAATCTTTTATTTGATTTGCAACATTTTTCCAAATTTCATTTTTATCTAAGATTCTGGATTGTATTAGTTTGAATCGCATTTTTTGAGATTCGTGATTGGCATTTGCTGCCAATTCTTCAGATTCGTTGTAAGGTATCCAAGAAGGAATTATGGTTTTATGCTGTGTTTTACAAGCAAATGTAAAAAGCAACAGGATAAAGATTAGTTTTCTCATATCTTATTGATTATCTGGTTTTTGTTATATTAATTTTTTAAGCATTTTTAATCGTCAATTGGTAGATTTAGTTTTTTTACGAAATTACCAAACTTTGCATCAACTTCAATTGTATGGTTCAAAAACCAATTAACCAGCATTTCAATTATTTCGGATGCATCTTTTCGTCCTAAATTATAATAGTTTAGTGATGTTCCTACTTCGTCGAGTAATTCAATATGAAGCTTATGATGCAAATCAAATTCCGGATAATTATACAACAACATTAAGTTTTCTTCGCTCTGAAAGTGAAAATCAGCATATTTGAGGATTTCATTAAAGTGTCTATAAGTTAGATGAGAATCCATGCCTACATTAAATCTTTTTTCCAATCTAATGATAAGTTTTAAAAAGTATTGGTGTTGTAAATCAACATCAGGTACGCCTATCAAAAATTTATTATTCCATTTCGGTACTTTAAATTCGTTATCCATATTTTCTATTTTGGATTAAAAAAATGTTAATTCTTATATGCTCACATATATACGAATTCAAAAATAATTTATCAACTGAAAGTTTACAAATCAATTATTGTTAACGCAATCATTCATACTTAGTTTCAATACAATAAGTAAAGTTAATCCAAATTAAGGAAAAAGAAAAATAATTTAAAAAATAAGGGGTTGGGTAATCGGTATAACATCTCTTTAAAACGTTTAAAATAAAAAAAATTTATTTGAACAAAATTTACTTGATATAGCATTTTAGATTTACTATCTTTGTAGTCCTATAATTAATTGCTGCCACAATTCCCCAACTTTAGAGCAGTAATAATGATTAAATAGTAAGAAGGGTGAGATTGGATATAGTTTATCCAATCTTTCCATTTAAATGAGTTTGTTTTCACTTGCTTAAAACGAAATATCCATATTGACAATTTAGCGATTTTAAGGCCATTATGGAACTAATTAGCAAAAGATGTGATATATATTTTTGATAGGTGAGAGTAAATTTTAGGTATTTTGTCTGGCTTCTTAACTCACATAAGTTTTTAAGGATTGATATTAAAACTATTCATATTTTTTTGTTGAATTGAACAGGAAAGTTACAGAAATGAGAAGCCGCCTCAAGTTGTGAAACAGCTTCTTTTATTTTTAGTGTAGAATATAGGAATCGAACCGTCGACCTTCCCGATTGCATCGGGACGCTCTAGACCACAGCATTTCGAATTAAACTTTCGATATATTTTCTGCTCTTTTTCTTTTTAATATGAAACACACTGTTTACAGCTTGAGTAGTT
>JAUXNR010000795.1 GCA_030682755.1 Flavobacterium sp. | reverse complement strand
CTTGCGAAAGTTCTGGAGAATAGCCCATTAGCATAAATATAGGAATAAAAACAGGAGCCATTATTGCCCATTTGGCCGAAGCACTTCCCATTAACATATTAATAGTTGCTGCAAAAATGATGAACAATATCATTAGAACGTAAATATTTAAATCGGCAGCTTTTAAAGCTTCTGCACCTTTTACTGCGACAAAAATTCCTAAATTACTTTCTTTGAAATAAGCAACAAACTGAGCTGCAAAAAAGACTAAAACAATGTAAGTGGCCAGCGATTTCATACTATCAGCCATACCTTTCATTACATCAGCATCTGATTTAAACTTCTTTACTATAATTCCAAAAATTACTCCTGAAATACCGGCAACTAAAAACAGGAGAGTAACTACACCTTTTAATAATGGCGATTTAAGCAATTCTCCATTTGGCCCGCGAAAAAAGCCTTTATCAGGAATTAAACCAATTAAAACTACAACAACAAAAATAAGAAAAAAAGCACTAACCCATTTCAAGCCTTTCTTTTCGTCGGAAGTTAATTCATGCATTTCTTCAACCACAACGTCTTTTTCTAGAGTATAAGCTCCCAATCGAGGTGCAACAATTTTCTCAGTAACCCAAGTTCCAACAAAAGCAATAATAAAAGTTGAAGCTAGCATAAAATAGTAATTAGCAGTAGGATTTACAAGATAACCCGGCTCAATAATTTGTGCCGCTTCTTCGGATAAACCTGCAAGTAAAGGATCGATAGTTCCAAGAATAATGTTTGCACTAAAACCACCCGAAACGCCTGCAAAGGCTGCCGCCATTCCTACTATTGGATGACGACCAACAGCAAGAAAAATAACTCCCGCCAAAGGAATCAGTAAAACATAGCCCACATCAGAAGCTGTGTTACTAATAATGCCCGAAAAAACTAAAACAAATGTGAGCATGCTTTTTGGTGAATTTAATACGAGCAAACGAATGCCAACGCTAATTAATCCACTATATTCGGCAATGCCAATACCCAATAAAGCAACTAATACAATTCCCAAAGGAGCAAAATCGGTAAAATTTACAACTGTTTTTTCCAAAATAAATCGCATTCCTTCGAGTGAAAGAAGATTTTTAACAGGAATAATCTCGTGTGTACTAGGATGAGCAACTTGCCAACCCAATAAATATCCAATCCAGCTAATGACTAATGTACTTAATGCAAAAAGCAAAAACAATGTAGCAGGATGTGGCAAAGCATTTCCGCCGCGCTCAATAATATTTAAAAATCTTTGAAAAAGAGAAGTTTTTGTTTTTTTAGTCATTAAAATAAGTTTGTGTTTTATTATACAACAAAAATAGAAATTAAAGCATACCGTTTTAATATGATTTCGGTAATTGGAAAAATGTTACCATCACTAAAAATAAATCTATAAAAATGGCTTTA
>JAUXNR010000794.1 GCA_030682755.1 Flavobacterium sp. | reverse complement strand
GATATGAAATTAGCAACAGTTACAGGAGTTTTTTCATACTCCAACTTCAATAGCATTTTACCTTTTAATGTTTGTATTTCTGCATAAATTCCCTCTTCTGTTTGAGCAGTTAAGGTTAATGCTAAAAAAGAAAATAGTGTTAAAAAAAGTTTTTTCATTTTAATTTAAAATTTTAAAATTATTGTGGTGCTTTTTCAAGCATTTCAATTTCAAATATTAAGTTTGAATTTCCGGGAATTGCTTCACCCATTCCAGCTTCACCATATCCTAAATAGGAAGGAATGAATAAAACTGCTTTGTCATTAAGATTCATTTTTTCTGCTCCTTCCAAAAATCCGGGTATTAAACCTGTTTTTTGTCCATATTCAAATGGGAAAGGTTGGTAACCATTCATATCAAATTGGCGTTGATCAAATTTTCCGAAAGTTTTTGCCACTTCTGCAACACTTGTCTGAACCAACTCACCGTTTTCTAAAAAGAGTGTATAATTAAAAAATACTGTTGAACCAACAGTTGGTTTTTTATTACTTCCTTTTTCAGTTATCTTATATACTAATCCGGATTGTGTTTTTGTTGCTGTTTTTTTAATTTCTTCAAAGAATTTCAATTTAGCATCAATTGTTTCTTTGAACTCAGCTAAAAAAGCTTCTTTTTTGATACGTTCCTCTTCAGCTACCTTACTTTGAAGTTCTGCTTCATTTTTAAAATCTTCAGTAAAAATTTTAACGGCATCAAATTTTTTCGCTACTTCTCCATTTCTAATGATGGTTACTTTTTCAATGATATCGCCTTGAACAATTGCATTTACAACTTCCATTCCTTCAACAACATGACCAAAAACAGTATGTTTCCCGTCTAACCATGGCGTTTCATTATGAGTAATAAAAAACTGTGACCCATTTGTAGCGGGACCTGAATTGGCCATTGATAAAATTCCGCCTTTATCATGCAATAAATCCGTGATTTCATCTTTAAATTTATAACCCGGACCACCGGAACCATTACCTTCTGGGTCGCCTCCTTGAATCATGAAATTTGGAATTACTCTATGAAAAGTCAAACCATCATAAAAAGGTTTTCCTTTTTTTGCTTCATCTGTAACCATAGTGTTTTTACCTTCGGCTAATGTTATAAAATTAGCAACAGTTACAGGCGTTTTCTCATGTTCTAATTGAAGAATGATGCTGCCTTTATTTGTTTGTATTTCTGCAAATATGCCATCTCCCAATTGATCAAATTTAGAAGAGCAAGAAATAAGTAGCGTGGTTATTAGAATACCACAGATTAATTTAATTTTCATTTTTCTTAGTTATAATTATTCATTTTTTTTAAAATCTCTCAAAAGAACTGTGCATCGCAAAGGCACATTTGGCCCTATTCTGTTTTTATCACCCAAATAGCCATAAGCTATATGAGACGGGAACAAAAAAGTAACTTTTTCATTTTTACGCATTAACTTAATACCATATCTGAGTCCCATCATAATATCTTGTTCATCCACATAATAGGTTTGTGGTCTAAGTTCCAATTCTGTATATATCACATTATTGTATAAATCATTAATTTCATAATCAAAATAAGCAACATCTCCTTTTTTTGGTGTTATCGTATCACGTTCATTTCTAGTTTCATAATAATACCAAAATCCTTTAGCGGAAGAATAATATTTTATTTCAGGTGTACTTTTAATGATAGAATCAATTATTTTCTCTTCATTCCCGACCAATTTTTTATTTCGAACAATAGACTCTTTGATGAATGTCCCACCCGATCTTGAAACAGGTCTTCTGGCTTCATTTTCCTTGCAACCCGTAACTAAAAGTATGCCAACAACAAATAATAATAAAATGGATTTTTGCATTAGTTTTCTAATTGAGTTGTTGCATTAATAATTTTGATAAACTTAGTAATCGTATTATTCATATTTTCATAGGACTTTCCTCCTGCTGCATTGATGTGACCACCACCATTAAAATGTTCTCTGGCAAATTTATTCACATCAAAATCACCTTGAGAACGGAATGATATTTTAATAATATTTTCTTCTTTATTTTCAATAAAAATAGCTGTAAAGATAATTCCTTTTATGGATAACCCATAATTTACAATGCCTTCAGTATCGCCTTTAACATAATTAAACTCATCTAATTCTTTTTGTGATAATGTAATATAAGACGTTTTTAGCTCCGGTATGATTTTCATATTTTGTAGAGCCCTTCCCAACAATTGCAAGCTGTTATAAGAATTATTATCGTATAAAAAATTATGAATTTCATAGTTTTTTACTCCTTTTTCTAAAAGTTCAGCCACAATCCGATGTGTTGTTGGAGTAGTTTTCGGAAAACGATACGAGCCTGAATCTGTTGTAATTCCGGTATATAAACAAGTGGCTACCTCTAAATTAATTTTATTTTTTCCATCTAAAAAAAGAATAAAATTGTAAACCATCTCACAGGTTGAACCAAATGAAGTATCAGAATAAGTAACCATTGCATAATCTGATGGAGCTTCATGATGGTCAATCATAATAAATGGAGCTGAGATTTTTTCTAACAATTGTCCCATTTCGCCTGTTCTGTGCAAGGCATTAAAATCTAAAGTGAATAGTAGTTCTGCTTCTTCAAGGATCTGTGCATTTTTTTCCTTGTTATTTTCATAAATCAAAACATTTTCTGAACCCGGTAGAAATGCTAAATTTGAAGGAAAATCGTTTGGAGCAATAACTAAAACGTCATGATTCAATTGTTTTAAAAAATGACATAATCCTAAAGTTGAACCCATTGCATCTCCATCCGGATTTCGATGTGGAATGATAACAATCTTTTTAGGGTATTCCAGAAGACTTTTTGTCTGTTCAATTTGATTTTTATTCATAGGATGCGAAGTTACATTTTTTTAATAAAACGAACTCATTTCATGATAAAAAGTCCGAGCCAAACCGCTGCCAAACCAAATAGTATACTAGAACCTATGTAAAGCAAAGCAATGAAAGTATTTTGACTTTGTAATAAATTAAAATTTTCAATTCCAAAAGCAGAAAAAGTGGTATAACCTCCGCAAAAACCAGTGATAAATAAATACTTTAAATCAGAATTAAGTCCGTGTTTTTTTTCAAGAAACCCAACAAATAACCCAATTAAAAAACATCCTATAATATTAGTAATTAAAGTAGCATACGGAATTATCCCTGTGTAGAATCTTTGAACAAATAGTGACGTAGCATATCGAAATACGCTACCAATACCGCCACCTAAAAAAATAAGAAGTAAAGTCTTCATTAAATGAATTCTTGA
>JAUXNR010000783.1 GCA_030682755.1 Flavobacterium sp. | reverse complement strand
GTTGCGATTATGTGAAGCAAATATTGTCGTTCCGATTTTCTTAAACTTCTGTCCGTAAAAACCGTTGATGTCTAAACCTCTGCCTGATGTTCCGTTTAAATGAAAACGCAAATCCCTTTCTTCCGCTGGTGTTTTGGAAATCAGATTTACCAAACCTGCTATTGCTCCACCACCGTACAGCGTAGAAGTTGAACCTTTGATAACTTCAACCTGTTTTAAGTCAAGCGGTGGAATTTGCAACAAGCCTAACCCACTTGAAGCACCCGAATAAATAGGAAAACCGTCTTTTAGAATTTGCGTATATCGTCCGTCAAGCCCTTGAATACGAATACTTGCATTGGCACTTGTGGGCGATGTGGTTTGTACGTGAATACCTGTACTTTCACTCAAAAGCATACGAATATCCCCTGCTTTCATATTGCCTTTTTCGTCTAATTCCTCTCTTCCGATAAACTCAATGCGTGTAGGGATATTTTGGATAGTTCTTGTACTTCTTGTAGATGAAATAACAATACCGTCTAACTCTGTTGAACTTTCATAGAGTAAAATCTCAATCGGGGTTGTATCTTCTAATGGAAAGTTAAAGCTGTCGGTACGTTGGGCAAAACCAACATAACTAAATTGAATTACTTGCAGACCGTTTGGAATACCTGTTAATATGATTTGTCCGTTTTCATCTGAAGTTGTTCCGATTGTGGTTCCTATAACCTGTACGGTTACGTCCATTAAAGGCTCTTTTTTTTCGCTGTCTTTAATTACTGCTTTGAACGTATTTTGTGCATATACACAAAGGTTGAGTGTCATAAAAAATGACACAATAAGTATTTTTTTCATTGTAAAAATGATGCTTAATATGAATAAATGAATTGTAGCGGTGCTATGCACCGCAGGAAATAAACTGTGCTGAAAGCACTACATATTAAACAAGCTGTGGGGGATGCCAAACGGAAAAGGGAAAATTATAAACAGGCGGTGTTGGCATTGTTCCTAATTTTCTTTGCGGTTCTTTTACTGAATGTGTAACCGAAAAATGAAAAGTAGTTAAAACAAATCCTGTACAGGTGTTACAGCTAAAAAAAGGCGAACAACAACCCTTATTGCAATTTTGGTCTTCCTGTCCGTTTTGTCCTTGCTCAGTTGTATGCTCCTGCATACATTTATCCTCAACAAAAGTCGGTAATGCTGATAACAGCAAGACATAAAAGGCTAATATTAAAGATATAAATTTCATTTTGCGAAGATACTGAAAAAAATACTCTTTTAGGAAAAGTACAATTTAGTTCGTAAATATAATATGTTTCTTTTTATTAGAACTATAACAGATTAGTAAACTATCTTCATTTAAGGTAGGGAAAGCAGATATTGTTATTGAAAAAATATTATTCTTCATAAAATTTCATTTTAATTTCTATGTGTAAAATGCCTTTTCCATTACTTCCTGTTCGCTTCGGGAAATTCCGATTTCATTTGCCATTGTTTTCCATTTGGTCGTAACTCCTAAGACTTGCTGGATAATTTCCTCCATTTGATTATTGTTTAATCGGAAATATTCACCTACACTTTTTGCTAAATCGAAATCCAATTCATTGTTATCAGTATCAATATTTAAGGCTAAGCCGTCTTTGTCTATGGAAGGATTGAGGTCATAGGCCGGAGATAATATCCAACCTTCTTTGGTTAGTATAAATCCGTGGTTTCTTAAATGATCATCGGTGTTGGAAATGGCTATGTTGAAGATTATCCTTCGCCATAGTTGGTGTAGGTTGGCTTCTATGTTTGCTCCGTGATTACTAATAAATTCTGCAATATCTAAGTAGCTTGCTTGGTTGTCTCTAATGGTGTCTTCGTTATTTCCGGTCATTGTCATTGCGGATGCAAAGTGGATTCGTTCTCCGTTTTCACGGTCGAAACGTTTTGTGAAAAAGGTATGGTGTTTGCCTAAAATTCTTTCCATATGACAAGGTGCCATTTCAATTCCAGCCTTAGTTGCCAATTGATACGCTAAAAATTCCCAAGCAGCTTTGTCAATGGTATCTGTTTTGGATGGAAATTTGGCAATCCAAAGACTTTTATCTGCGTCTAGAATATTGGCTTTAGGTCGTGCTCCACCTAATGACGAACCAGGTGTTATTAGTACTGAAAGGTATCTGTTGACATCTTCATTATTTATATCATTTTCAAAAATGAAGGCAGCATTTTGAAGCTCTCTAATTGAAGCCCAAGGAGGTGTTGATGTTACTTTATCATTGTCTAAAAATTCACCCACCAGGTCTATTTTAAAACGCAATGCTCCCATACGGCTTTCATCAAAAACACCTAACAGAAAATCTATATCGTAAAGAGTTTTAGGCTTTACATTCTTTTCTCTTGCCAATTGTGCTTCTCTACGTTTCATTAGTGTGCGTCCCCAAGTATCGGGCATACTGTCGAGAAAAATGCCGAAGTTCTCTTTTTGATTTGGATATTGTGGCCCACCATACAATTGTATGTCGGGGTCGAGTAAGAATTGTTGTCCTGATTTGAGCCAGTCCTTATCGTACTCAAAGCTAAATGCTTTCTTGCCTTTGGCTTGTTGTGCAGACAAAATACCAACTATCTTTGGTTCTTGCATTCCAATCCAATGAGCGTAAACGTATATATCGGTTTTTGTGGACATTTTAGACGGTTGTATTTTTTAATTTAAAAGGTTCTCGATACAATTTTCACTCCATTGCATTGCGTAAAAATCACTCGAACTGACGTTTCATTTATATCTTATAATTATTTTAAAAGTTCGAGGTCTTGGAGTTTTCTTCCCAGTTCGTCGTCTGCAGCTAGTTTTAAGAAATCATCCTGTAGGCCTAGCACTCGTAGTACATTGAAATAGGCACCCATAGCCACACTTGGGCTTCCCTGCTCAATTAGGTGTAAAGTTGACCTCGCAATATCAGCTCTTTCCGCCACTTGAATCATTGTAAGTTTTCGCCTTTTACGAGCCATCTTTACATTTTCTCCCATCTGCTCTAATACTTTCTCGTATTTTGGAAAAACGGATTGCTTTTTACTGGTTGTTGCCATATCAAATGTTTGTTATTCTGAACAAATATACTATTTATGTTTGAAATAACAAACATAAGTGTTTTTTAGTTGTGTTATAACTTTGGCAAAAAAACCTACTTTTTGCCAAAATTATATAGCTGATTTCTTTTGTTGCGTATTGTGATATACTTTATATTACAAATAATAAACTAAAATATTGATAGTAAACTAATGTGGTTTATTGTGTAAAAACAGGTTTATTGTTTTGTTTATGAGGTGTTTACTGTTTAACAATTTTTCCACCCACTTATTCACCCACTTTTAGATGTTAATTTCTCTTGAATTGAAAATTATTATTTTTTATTATTCAATAAATCAGCTGCTTAGCAATACGACATAAAGAGATTGTAGGTTAATTATCTACCCACCTTTTCTACCCACTTTCTTGTCTTCACTACTCTATTTTTCAATAATTGAGACAAATATTGAACATTGCGATATGCAATAGGGTCTATGATCATTTATAGTTGTTTTGTCAGGTTGAACCTGATTATTTTACTACGAAACATCTTTTTTTCCGTTAAACTTTGGCAGTAAACAACATTTATTGCCGAAGCTTAATCGTATTCAAAGGAGTCAATAAAAAACTTTAGGTTATATAATTCAAGTACGCAATCGTCTTCTAAATCTTCGTTTTTTAGTTGTTCTATTTCTATAAAGGATAGGTCGTTTGCAAAGGATTTTTCGCCTATTAAATGTTCGATGTGGACATATAATGCTTCTCTAAGTCTAGGATTGTTTTTGTGTACAATGTAGTTTTTGAGTAATACTTTGATGCCAAATTCGTGTGGTTTTCCGGGAACTTCTAATGGGAGAAAATATATTTCACTAATTCGTAAACTAATACCGTAGAATTCTAATGGTTTATCAGTGCCGTTCTCGTAGATATCTATATCTATTTCGGGTTGCAGAAATGCCGTGATTTTCCAACGTTCAAGTTTAGGAGCATGAAAGACCAGTAATTCTACTTCTTTGAATAGGTAGGGATTTCCATGGGCTGTTATAATCAGTTCGGATTTCTTTGTTCCGGATTTAATAATGTAACCCAAATCTTTGTTGTATTCTTTCATAGCTTGGGTTAGTGCATTTAATTTTTCTAGAGTGACTTCTTTTGGGAGGTCATTTAAAAGGAAGAGGGCTAGGTTTTCTTTTTGGAATAATTGCCAAAAGTTTTGGATTGGATTCATTTTTTTGAGGTGCTAAGGTTCTGAGTTACTAAGTTGCTGAGGTTGTTGGAACGCGGATTATTTAACCGCAAAGGGCACAAAGGAGGCACAAGGTTCGCAAAGTATTTTTATCTTTTGTCAGGTGTTGTTTTATCGTATGCTATTAAATTGACCATTTCCCTTAATCTGCTTCTAACTCGATTGCCGTAATGGGTTTCTATTTCTGTGGCTGATAGGTTTGTGGTGATGTGGGTTTTTAGTTTTTTGGAGATGAATAGATCATATCGGCTTAATATAATTTCTGCCATTACGTTACACTCGTTGCCGAAATACTTTAGGTTGTTTTCTGTGCCTAAATCGTCAAAGCAATAGGTTCTTGGTTCTGATTGGTATAGTTTGCCGATGCTGTATTTATGAATGATTTGATAACCGTCCTGGATGAATTCAAAGCTGATGTCTCGACAGGGTTTTACATAGAACTTGTGTTCTGTTGCTGTTAGGTATTTCATTAGGTTCATGAGTGATGTTTTACCACAGCCGATTGGACCGGATAATAGTATTCCTTTGTTGAGGTTTATGCCGTATTGAAAGCAAGTTGGTTCGTCTTTAAGAAAATAGGCAATTAGCTTGTACACGATTGGGTAATCGGTTTCTACTATTTTGAAATGATTGCCGTATAGTTCAACGCCTTTGTTTTCTATCCATATAATTACCTCATCGTAGCTATAATGGCTCTGAATAGTCTTTGTCGGTTGTTGTGCTGAGTTGTTTTGCTCTGTTTGGTTGTTCTGCATTTGAAATGAATTTTGGTGCGTTAATCATCCAATTTTGTGCTGCTGCTTGCCAATTGATCATCGGAGTTTTACCACCAACTAACCAACCGACACTGGAGAAATAATTGAAGAATTTTTGTGCTTCTTGTTCCGGAAAGTTGTTTTCTTGAAAATAAGTTTTGATTTCATCGATTGTTGGTTGTATCTTTTCTTCTTTTTTAGCGGAACTTTTTTCTTCTTTTGAATTTTGATTTTTTAATTGAATATTATTTTCATCTTCAAAATTTTTTGCTTGCTCGTTCAAGTTTGCAACGTTTTTATCGTTTGAACTATTTGTATTGTTTATATAGTTTATAGAAGGTACTACTGCTTGTTCAGAACCTGTTTCATCACTGGTACAAGACTTGTTTAGAGCTTGTTCTGAAACAGGTTCAATAAGTGGTTCTTTTTTTATTTTTCTCTCACTTTTTGGAGCTGGTTTTAGATCTTCTGAAAAGTTGAATAAAATGACATGACTTCCTTTGAATGGATTGTATGATGGTTCGTAATTGATATAACCCAAACTATGCAAGTTCTTCAGACATTTATGATAGGTTGCTTTGGAACTGATTTTGCTTATTCGCATTACCTCATCGCGATTAATGCTGATTGGGTTTTTGAAACGATTGCAGTTCCAAAACTGGAATAAGGCCATATAGAGGCTGACATGGGTTGGATTTAGTGCTTTGTCGAGTACTACTTTTTCGAAGAAGCCGGTTAAATGCTTTATGTAATTCATTTGGAAGTATTAAGATTTGAGTATTAAGTATTAAGACAAGAACCTGAAACAAGTTCAGGTTGACAAAATAGTGGTTATTTGAAAAGTGTTGGTATTGCGTTTGTTTTGTTGGTGTTTAGGAGTTTATCGATGTCGGCATTATCGTAGTAGAGGGTACCGCCGATTTTGGTGTAGGTTAAGGTTCCGTTTATGCGGAGGTTTTGGAGTGTTCCTGGAGAGATGTTTAGGAGATTGCGGACTTCACTGGATTTGAGCCATTTTTTGGTTTGCCCCGGTTTGGAGTGGATTAACTCTTGCAGGTCTTTTAGTAATAGTGTTCTAAATTCGTTTAAATCTTCACGGGTAATTACTTCTATAGCCATAACTTTAATTTTATTGGGTTATGGTGCAAAATTGTTTAGATTGATTTATTTTATTTCAGAAGTGAATCAGAAGGGGAAAACAAAAAAGTTTAATTTTAATTAAATAATTTTTAAAATAGCTTGTAAAATCAAGGGTTTACAAAGATTTTATTTTTTTTACCATATAAGTCATATAAGTTATACTTATTCTTGAAAGAACATATAAGTTTTTCAAAGTCTGAGTCGTTACTCTAACTTGTTTTGTTGGGTTTGGTTTGATGATTTTAGTTGTTGGATGAAGGAAGTGGGTGACATTCCGATTTTGTTTTTGAAACAAAGTGTGAAGATTTGCGTTGACCCGAAACCGGCTTCATCGGAAAGAGCTTTGTTGGTGTAGTTTC
>JAUXNR010000770.1 GCA_030682755.1 Flavobacterium sp. | reverse complement strand
ATTCAACAGCTGCTATAACATAGTTAAAAGCTGATCTTGATGGAAATAATGGAATTCCATGTGATCGTGTGCTCACTAAAACAGGATTTGCTTCCAAGCCGGAATAACGCAACATTGCGGTTAACATCAGGTTAATTTCTGCAACATTTCCTGTTTTGTTTTTATACGCTGTACGAACTCCATCATCACAATATACCCCATTAAAATCATTCCACTTTACTTGCTTTTTTACAAACTCTAAAATAGCTGCAATTCGTTCATCCCGTGCATTTTTACCTTGTAAAACCGCATCAATATCTTTTTCAAAATATCCTGTCTTTTTTACTTCATCACCAAAGTTTGGACTGTCATAAATTGTTTTAGCAACATCATCCCAAGTGCTTGAAAAACTTTTTATTGGTGAATTTGGAAATTTAAGAACCGTTAATTCATGATTCACACTAGCTTTATAATTATCAATATTACCCACAAAAGATTCTCCTTTCATTGAAGGAAGATTTTCAGTTTCATATGTAAAAACAGATTCTGTGTAATTCAAAGACTCATTTGAGTATGAAGAAGAATTATTGTTTGTCATATGTCTGGAGGTTTTCTCGGAATAATTAATTGTTTTTGACTTACTTGATTTAGTTATTTTTGGAATTGAATACCCTTTCATCCTCGGATTATACACATAATATTCTGGGATAAAGGTTTCAAATTTTGAATAATTTACAGGTATTTCTTTTTGAAAATACCATTCAGGAAGGTTTGAAAAGAATGGTGACGTTAATACATATTTGTATTCTATGATTGAGCCTTCTTTTACATTTGGCATTGAAATTTTTACTTTGTTCCAAAATTTATTTGTTTTTTCAGTAAACTCTCCATCACTTTTTAGCTTCGTTTTTTCAATTTTACCATTTATGAGATTGTAGGTATACGCCTTTGAAAAACTTACATTTTCTTTTTCGCTACTTCCAACATAGATAGGCACAACTATATCGCCATAAGAATAACCTTCTTTTTTATAAATCTTTATTTTTGTGGTAACTTCTGTTATCATTAAAAATCCTTTATTAGGATCAAAATCAAAATACGTTTTTCCAACATCGAACAAAACAGCTGCTTCTGCGTCTTTTTCTGTAGGATGTTCTGTCTCTTCAAGTTCTTTTACGGTGACTTTTCCAAGTTCATAGGATTGAGTAAATCCTGAAAATGATAAAAGTAAAAGAATGAAAATTTTGCTTAAATTTTTTATAGTATTCATGTTGTTATTGGTTATTTATTAATACTGCTTTGGCGTTATCATTTTTGGCAACTTGTTCAATAAATTTTCGAAAATCTTCATATTCTGCCTTTGTATAATTCCCTTTGTTTACGGTAAGTGTTCTTTTATATGATATTTTTTTATCTGCTAAACTAACTTCTGTTTTGTAGTGACCATATTTTTCTTTAATTTCAAAAGAACTTGGTATCGATTCAACCTCAAAACCATCAGGCAAATCTATAGAAATATCATCATAATCATGAAATCCTCTTGAAATTTCAAAAGGTGTTATTCTATTTCTATATCTTTTTGGTAGTGAAGAATACTGATTAAAAGCATTCAAAGCAAACAATATTCTTTGCCCACTTTTTGTGGCATAATTTTCAGCTTCCAATTGAATTTTCTCAATAAATTCTATTTCTTCTTTATTGTTTTTAAATACCGGATTTTTCCATTTCAGATTATTTATGGTTCGGAAATAGGACTTATAATGTTTATCCAAATCATCTTTTGAACTTCTTTCTAAATTATATTTTTGATCATATTGTGTTCCGCGAGATTTTATTGAAACCTCTCCAGAAATAGATCCATTTTGTAAAAGGCTATAATTTCCAATAGTAAATTGTGAATTATCATTTTCGGAATAAATTTTGGTTTTGGCAATACCGCCACCATCAGGTTTAATTAACAATGCATTTCTATCATCTGTAAAGTTTGCTTGAAAATCAAATGGAGCTATTTGACTGGTGCATTCCATCCATTTTAATTCATCTTGATACGGAATGCATAGCACAACATGATTTCCCTGCATGGATACAAAATCTGAATCAATATCACGTTGTTGTCTATCTCCATAAATAATTGTATAATAGGATTGAACCCCTACTACATCAAGTAAAGCACGAGTATAATTTGACAACGCTTTACAATCACCATATCCTAATCTATCTACATCTTTTGCCAACATAGGCTTCCATCCTCCAATTCCAAGTTGAATACTGACATAACGTGTTTTACTTTGCACATATTCAAATACTTTTTGAGCAATTTTTAATTGATCTTTTTCATTCCCTACATAAGCTTTAATTTTTGATTTGGTATCTTCTGACAAATCATCAGTACCATTCAAAAGATTTTTATAATACCAATCACTAAATTTTACCCAACTTTCAGCTTCACCATCAACTCCTTCCAAGTGAAACTTATCCAAACCAAACATCACATAAGGGGTAAATTTTATTAAGCTTGGTGCATATTCCTCGGTTCTTAATGCTAAAAGGTTTTCAATTTCAAAAGAAATAAATCCAGTCTCCTCTTTTTGAAGTATTTTTTTTTCTTCAAAATTTGCAGCCTTATATTTAAATCCTAAATCTGTCGGGTACTTTACACTTATTTTATTTTTTTCAACACTTAAAAAATATCCTTCTTGAGGAACCCATCTCGGCATAAAAGCTGTATTTGAAGTTTCTATTTCACTTGTAAAAACAACTGTAAAAGGATAACTGATTGGTGTATAATCTAAAAACAAAACCCTATTATCAGTAAACACAGAAATTCCGTCAGCAACACTCTGATCTTTAAAGTCTTTCCTCTTAAATTTTTTAACTTCTCCACCTAAAGCATTCAAAATTTGAGCTTCAACAGAAATAACTTTTCTGGTTTTATCATAATTTTCAAATAAATCCATATGCTGTAATCCGTACTCATTAAAAACAGTAACAACCCTTTTTGACTTGATTGTCATTAACCTTCTGGATTTTATTACAATTTCTGATTCTTGAAGTCTAACACAAGCATTGGCATTTTCTTTCAAATCTTTTGAAATTAAAAAATCTGAAAAATTTTGAGAATAAATATTCGCGGTAATAAAAAATAAAATAAAAACAATAGTGATTTTTTTCATAAATGGAAGATGATTTCAAATTTGGAGCATTTGAAAAATTAACAATTTGTTTACATTATTTTTGGAAAAATTTAAGTTTTCCAAATATAAAATAAATCTTATTATATCAAAATTTTATTCTTTGATTTTTGTGTTAATTATTATAGTTACCGGACCATCATTTGTTAAATTTACTTTCATATCAGCTCCAAATGTTCCGGTTTGAACAGATTTTCCTAAATCCAGTTCAACTTGTTTTATGAAATTTTCATAAAGTGGTATTGCAATTTCTGGTTTTGCAGCTTTGATGTAGGAAGGGCGATTGCCTTTTTTGGTTGAGGCATGAAGTGTAAATTGACTTACAACAATCATTTCTCCATCAATATCTTTAATAGATAAATTCATCACTGCATTTTGGTCTTCAAAAATTCTGAGGTTTACAATCTTTGCAGAAAGCCATTCAATATCTTCTTTAGCATCTGAATCTTCAACACCTAACAAAACCAATATTCCTTGTTGAATTGATGCTACAATTTTTCCCTCGATAGTTACAGATGATTGTGAAACTCTTTGGATAACGGCTTTCATTGTTAGTTGATTGGTTAGTCAATGTCTTGATTTCTTCCGTCAGCATAAACATCATTTCGGTATTGCTCTTCGTCTCCTTCTAAGATTTGAAGGTAACTTTTATATCGAGACCAAGCAATTTTGTCTTCTTCTAAAGCTTTTTTAATGGCACAATTTGGTTCGTCTTTATGCAAACAATTGTTAAATTTACATTGATCTTCCAACTCAAAAAACTCAGGAAAATAACCTTTAATTTCTTGTTTTTCCATGTCAACAATTCCAAATCCACGAATTCCTGGAGTGTCAATAATTTTGGAACCAAATGACAAATCAAACATTTCTGCAAAAGTTGTAGTATGTTGTCCTTGTTGGTGCAAATCTGATATTTGTTTGGTTTTCAAATTTAAAGTAGGTTCCAATGCATTAACCAAAGTAGATTTTCCAACTCCTGAATGACCGGAAAACATACAAACTTTTCCTTCCATCATCTTCTTTAATTCTTCTATACCTTTTCCGGCTGTAGCCGAAATACGAAGGCATTCATATCCAATTTGTGTATAGATATATTGCAAGAACAATTGTTCGTCTAAAGTTGCATCATCATACGTATCCACTTTATTAAAAATCAATACAGCTTTAATGTGATAAGCTTCTGCAGTTACAAGAAATCGATCAATAAAACTAGTCGTTGTAATTGGGTTATTTATGGTTACCAATAAAAATACAATATCAATATTTGAAGCAATGATATGCGTCTGCTTTGAAAGATTTACAGACTTTCTGACAATATAATTTTTTCTGTCATGAATGTTATGAATGGAACCAGTAATTGCATCAGAGGTTTCGTCAATATCAAAATCAACAACATCTCCAACTGCAATTGGATTGGTACTTTTAATACCTTTCATGCGAAATTTACCTTTGATTCTACAATCAAAAAAAGTATTGTCTTGCGTTTTAACGGTGTACCAACTTCCGGTAGATTTATAAACAATTCCTGTCATGCAACAAAGATATTATAATTCTTGATATGAAAATTTAGATTTTATAAAACAAAAAAAGTTGCCTAAATGGCAACTTTTCTATACTTAAGATAAATCCAAATTAGTATTTGTAAGCAACACCTTTTTTAATCGCTTGAGAACCTCCTAAAGAATTAGAACTAGCTCCAACTGTAGTTTTATCAGCAGTTTGCAAAATAAAAGGACAACCCATTGCTGCAGCAGCCATTTTTAATTTTTTCTCTGCTTTTTTGTCTCCTGTATTTCCAGTGTGGTAGTTGATTAATCCTGTTTTTCCTCTGATTTCATCTACTTTTTTAAGTCCAGCGATATAAGATTTCTCTTCAAGAATCACTACTTTTTCCCAATCAGCTTCACCTGAAACAACAATTTTTTCAGTTACTTCTTCCACTCTTCCGCTTTTACCGTAAACAATTTTTTCAATTGCATATTTTCCAATAACGTTTTCAGCATCTTCACCATCATATTTAAATACAATTGTGTATTCTTCAACTCTAGTTACTTTACCGTCTACAGTTTCACCATTGTGTTTGTAAATTTTATCAACCTGTGCTGAAACGATAGCACTAAAAGACAATAATGCTATAAAAATAATTTTTTTCATGTTTTGTTTTGCTATAAATTTAGGTGCGATATTACAAAAAATATTACGTAATACAAAAAAATAAAATATGTGATACTTAATTATTTATAATTTTCTCTTGATGGTTAATACTCTCTTGG
>JAUXNR010000728.1 GCA_030682755.1 Flavobacterium sp. | reverse complement strand
GTTCGCATGGAAAAACGACCATTACTTCAATGATTTTACATGTGATGCATTATCACAACATCGAGGTCGATTATATGGTTGGAGCACAGTTGGAAGGTTTTGATACGATGGTACACCTCACCGAAAAAAATGATTTTATCGTTTTGGAAGGTGATGAATATTTGTCTTCTCCCATTGATAGAAGACCGAAATTTCATTTGTATCAACCCAATATTGCTTTGCTTTCGGGCATTGCTTGGGATCATATTAATGTGTTTCCAACATTTGAAAATTATGTAGAACAGTTTGAAATTTTTGTCAATCAAATAACAAAAGGTGGCATTTTGGTGTATAATGAAGAAGATGAAACAGTTAAAAGAGTAGCCGAAGAAACCACCAACACCATTAGAAGATTGCCGTATCAAACTCCGAATTATTCGGTTGAAAATGGCACAACCTTTTTGGATACTCCTGAAGGACCAATGCCCATCGAAGTTTTTGGAGCTCACAATTTGAATAATCTTGCCGGAGCCAAATGGATTTGTCAAAATATGGGAGTGGATGAAGCTGATTTTTATGAAGCCATTGCCAGTTTTAAAGGAGCTTCTAAAAGGTTGGAAAAAATTGCTGAAGGTAAAGGAAAAGTGGCCTATAAAGATTTTGCCCATTCGCCCAGTAAAGTTTCTGCAACTACCAAAGCCGTTAAAAATCAATATCCGGATAGAAAATTAGTAGCATGTTTAGAATTGCATACTTACAGCAGTTTGAATGCCGAATTTCTAAAAGAATACGAAGGTGCTTTGGATGCTGCTGACATTGCGGTGGTTTTTTATTCGCCAGATGCAGTAAAAATAAAACAACTGGAAGAAGTAACTTATGACCAAATTGCACAATCTTTCAAACGAAATGATTTGATTATTTATACCAATCCAAGTGAATTTAAAGATTTTTTATTTTCAACTAATTTGGATAATTCTGCTTTGTTGTTGATGAGTTCCGGGAATTATGGTGGATTGGATTTTGAGGAGGTGAAGCAATTAGTTAATTAGACAATGTGGCAATGAGGTAATATGTCAATTTGAATGAAGATATATGAAAGGAATATTAGATAAGATAGATCCATTAGATGTTGATGATTTTCTATTTAAAGTTGAGGAATCATTTCAAATTAAAATTATTGATGATGATTTTAAAGTTAATACTTTTGGAGAATTTGTAGATTATGTTGCCGATAAATTAAACCAAAAATATTTGATTAATGATAAGAGTTGTACCTCACAGTTTTTATTTTATAAGATTAGAAATAAGTTAATTAATTCGAAATTTTCAAAGGAAAATATCAAGCCAGAAACCAAACTCAATAAAATAATTAGCTTAAAAAACAGAAAGAAAAAAATACTTGAAATACAGAGTCAACTTGGATTTAAAATAGATGCTTTGAGAACACCACATATAATTCCATTGGCCATTTTACTTGTCTTTGTGTTTTTAATTTTCAATTTGTTTTTTCAAATGGTGTCTACTGAATTACTTTTGATTGGATTTGGAATGTTTTTAGGATTAATTTTTATTTCAAATCCATTAACTATTATTTTCAAGGATAAAACCTTAGGACAATTAATTAAAAGAATTGAAAGAGAAAATTATTTAATGTCACAAAAAAATCAAGACAAATATAATCCAAAAGAAGTTGAGACTAATTTAAAGGAATTTTTTACTGACTATTTTGATTTTCAAAATCAGACATTTACTAGAGATACAATTTTATAATTTTTATTTGAATTGACACATTGCCAAATTGTCTAATTGCCACATTATCCTCCATACCGAAAATGCCCCACAATTGTATAGCTAAACAAACAATCTTCCAAAACTTGTCCGCCACCCACATTGTGCACAATTAAATTTCGTTTGCCGTCGGCAGATTTTTTGTGTGTAACAATGCCGATGTGAGGCAGTTTATCACCAATCATCCAAGTTACAATATCACCTGTTTTGTAGTCTGATGGGTTTAGAGTCACGGTCAATTTTTCGCCTTTTCGTTCAAAAAACACTTCTAAATTAGGAACTCTTCGATGGTCAATATTTGTATCGGGTTTTTTTAATCCCCATTTTTTAGGATAAAGCGAAAAGTTCTTTTTCATGTCTTCATGAACTTCTTTTTGTAAATCAATACCCAATTTCCGGTAGGCACGAATAATCACATCGGTGCAAACACCTTTGTCTTTTGGTACATCACCA
>JAUXNR010000689.1 GCA_030682755.1 Flavobacterium sp. | reverse complement strand
ATAACAACTGCTTGTGTGATAAGTATTGGCAATTGCACAGCATTAACAACTTTAAATGCTTTTAATCAACTAAATGCGATTGTACCTTTTGGACAAAACAATCAGGGCAGAGAGACAAATCAAACACTTGGCGGATGGTCTCCAATATTATGGATTCACAGTACTGCTCTAACAAATCTAAATAATTTTAGTTCATTGACCAATTTTAATGGTTTTATGTTAGCCTTAGACAATAATAATAGCTTAACTGACTTGTCCGGATTATCAAATGTTTTACCTTCAAGCGTTGGCTTACTTAGGCTGAACAGTAATGACAATTTAGCAAATTGTGCCGTACAAGTTGTGTGCAATATTATCGATTTAGCCACCGCACAAATATTTATTACTAATAATGCTTCAAGTTGTGAATCTGAATCTGCTGTACAAACCGCTTGTGCCGCTTTATCATCAATAGAGTTTGATTTGGAATCAAAAATTGCAATTTATCCAAACCCATTCCAATCTCAAATCACTTTTGAATTAGGAAATTCATACGAAAATGTAACCATTGTAATTAACGATATTACAGGAAAACAGCTATATCAAAATTCGTTTTCAGGAAACCAACTTGTTATTAACAATTTAGGCAACTTACCTTCAGGAATCTATGTAGCGACTTTAACTACTGAAAACGGAACTTCGATAACCAAAAAATTAATAAAATAAAGTACTAGTTTTTTCTAAAAGCCGGCGATTAAATCTGCTAAAACCGGCTTTTATATTCTATTTAAAAATGAAAAATCATTTGTGCCTGCCGCTCTTTTTGATGCTATTTTTACTGATTTCCTGCAAAGAGAAATCACACACAAAAGAAACTGAAAAACCTTTGGTAACAGTTAATTTATTTGAACGAGATTGGGATTTCTTTAGAAACACCATCATCGAAAAAAAAGAATTTGATTGGAATTCCTTTGTGGAAATAGAAGGTCAATTGGGTGAAGATTATGCCTATTTATTTGAGAACGATGAGGCAATTGAAATATTAAAAAAAACGGCATATTCAGATTTATATGATGCCATGTTGTTTAACGAACCCATCAAACAATTAACCATTGGCAAATTTGAGGAATTCACTCGACCGGAAGGACATACTTTTTATTTTAAAGAAACCGACAAAGGATTAAAATTTATCGGATTCGAAACTTTATAAAACAATAACTCAAAAAATTTAAAAAATGATTAAAAAAACCAAAACTATTGCATTGCTGTTTTTTGGCTTGTTTTTCTTGATTGGAAATCAGTCAGCCGAAGCACAATTACTTAAAAAATTAAAAGAAACTGCCTCGAGCAAAACAGAATCAACCAGTACTTCAAAAGGAAGTTCTGCCATCATTGGTGCGTCTGAAATTAACGATGAATTTAAAACTGACGAATTTGGCTTAAATGGCATTTACTATGCTCAAACCAACAAGGGAATCACAAAAAACAAATTTGAATTTGAAATTTGTAAAGACAAAAGCAAAGCCAAAGGGGCCGAAAATATGCCCGGATGTATTTCCTTTAAGTATGAAATTCCTGAAACCAATACTACCATTTGGAGAAATACAGTTCATAATGATGGCTATGCTCATCCTGAAAGTTTTTTAAGAACCAAACGTTTGTATTTCGGCGGACAAGGTTATGGCGATTTATTTCAAATTGAGCCAGGTGTTATCTTTATGTCAGCATCTAACTGGAAAAGTGTTATTATTGGTACTGAACCATCGTTTAAAAGAGAAGATTTTGACTTAAAATCCTATATCAATAGTGGTAGTTTTTATGTTAAGAATAAAGAAGATTTAAAAAATTGGACGTATTCAGTAGAAATTGAAGAAAAAGTAAAAAATGCTATGACTGAATCTATGGAAACTATCAATAGCATTTACTCCGAAGTAGAAGGTAAAAGAAACGCCAACAACGAAATGCCATCTATTGGAAAATTAAATTCTAAATTTATTCAAGACCGAGCTTTAAAAACTTATAAGGAAAAATATGACCCAATCAACAAAGGATGGACACATAACTATATGTATGTTCACGGAAATGAATGGGTAAATAAGAAAAAATATTTACCAAACGGACAATTGGTTGAATCACACAGAGAATTGCACGTTGTGATTGTAAGAACTAATCCGCAAGGGCAATGTAAAGCTGATTTAATGTACTATGTAGAAATCTTTGAAAACGGAAAATATGATGCTACCAACGGAAGAGTCACAGGTCCAGTTTCCTATATTGGAATGCCTGGCGGTTATTTACCTTGCGAAAAAGCAACCGCTTTTAAATCGAAATTAGCGAAATAAAATAGTTTAGTTTCTTCATCAAAAAGAGTGCGTTATTAAATGATGCACTCTTTTTTATAATTTATTCCGTTCAAATAAATCAAGTAATTGTTGCTTTTTATCAGTAGAAATCGATAACAAATCGCCGTTGTCCATCACCACCGTTCCGCCATCTTGTTTCATAATTTTTTGAATGCGATTGTAGTTAATCAAATGACTTCGATGAATGCGAAGAAAGCTTCCCATTTGTTCTAATCGTTCAAAATCGGCAATTTTTTTGGTGACCGTAATTTTCTTGTTATCGGTCGTAATAAAATGAGTGTAGGAACCATCTGCTTTGAGGTATAAAATATTTTCCAACAATAAAAATGTGAGTCCGTCACCGGTTTGTAACGCTACTTTTTTGTGTTGTGGTTCTTCTAAATTTTCTTGTAAAACTCTGAAGTTGTTTGTTTTATTCTCTTTCACTTTATTCAACGCTCGTTGCAAGGCTTCCAATCGAACCGGTTTCAAAATATAATCGGCGGCCGAAAGTTCAAATGCATTTAAGGCATATTCGCTGTAAGCCGTAACAAAAACCACTTTAAAATTTAATTCGCTTTCATCCAAAAACTTAAACAATTCTAAACCGGAATAACCCGGCATTGAAATATCTAAAAAAACTAAATCCGGTTGGTGTTTATGAATTGATTTCACAGCACTAGGTACATCAACACATTCGTCTAAAATGGTGACTTCCGGAAAATTTTCTTCCAAAATTCCACGAAGTGCTAATCGAGCATTTTTTTCATCATCCACAATAATGACATTCATAACTTATCGTTTTTTAACTGGTATTTTTAAAATCACTTTTGTTCCCAAAAAATCTTGAGCATTTTCAATATCTAAGATTTCTATTGTAACAGGTAATTTACTCATTTTATTAATTAATTCAATACGGTTTGAAATGGCTTTGGTGGCAAACGAATCATATTTTTTGATTTTTTGATTAATTTGTTCCGATTTTTTTCTGCCAATTCCATTATCTGTTATTTCAAATAACCAGTAGTTTTCGTTTTCCTTTCTAATGACTATTTCTAATTTTTTTAATCCCTGTTTATGCAACAATCCGTGTTTGATGGCATTTTCAACAAACGGCTGAATAATCAAAGAAGGGATTACAAATTCATTCAAATCTTCCTCATCTGGTTTTTGAATAGTATAGTGAAAATCGTCTTTTTCAAATCGTGCTTTTTCTAATGAAACATACAATTCAATGGCTTCCATTTCTTCTTGAATGGTAATTTCTTTCTTGTCGGAAATATCCAATGTTTTTCGCATCAAATCAGAAAAAGTTCCTAAATAATCACTTGCTTTTGTTTTTTGGTTGGAATAAATCAAACCTTGCACAGCATTTAACACATTGTACATAAAATGCGGATTCATCTGCGAACGTAAGGCGGTAAGTTGCGAAAGGGCCAATTTTTCTTTAATTTCTTGCTTTTGTTTTGTTTTTAAAACAGCATATCGAAAAACGAAATAAAGAAGCAAAAACAAACAAACCAGCATAAGCACCAAAAACCAAAGACTTTTCCAAAACGGTTTTAAAATGTTGAATTGAATGGTTTGAATGGGCGAATAAACATCACCCGATTTCACTCGTGCTTCAAATGTATAATTGCCCGGCTGAAGTGCCAAAAAATTAACTTTAGTATTGGCAGAAGATTGAGAATTCCAAGTGGTGTCAATTTCTTTTACCCGAAACTCATAACAATAATTTCCTAAACTTTTATAGTGAATGGTTTGAAATGAAAATTCAATATTGTTCTTATTATGCTGAATTAAATTCGCGTTCTGAACCAATTCTTGATTAGCTCTTAAAGGCAAAAGCTTAAATTCGGGAACAATTTTTGTTTGAAAAAGCGATTTATCTGTAAAAATAACGCCTTCATTTGTAGCAAGCCAAAGTGAGTT
>JAUXNR010000667.1 GCA_030682755.1 Flavobacterium sp. | reverse complement strand
ATTGCTAAAATAAGAAATAGTCTATTTTTCATTGGTAACTTTTTTTCGATTAGATAAATAATACACCACAGGAACAATAAAAATGTTCAATAAGGTTGAAGTCAATAAACCGCCCAAAATAACTTTCGCCATTGGACTTTGTATTTCATTTCCGGGCAAATCACTTGCAATGGCTAACGGAATTAAAGCCAATCCTGCGGTTAAGGCAGTCATTAAAATAGGACTTAATCTATCTTTTGAACCTTGAATTACGGTTTCATAAAGTGATAATCCTTCTTTTTCTAACGTTTCATAATGTGACACAAGTAGTATTCCGTTTCGTGTAGCAACTCCAAAAAGTGTAATAAAACCTATAATTGCAGGAATACTCAAAATACCACTGGTAAAATAAATACTAAACACACCACCAATTAAAGCCAATGGTAAATTCAATAAAATAATAGAAGCTGTTTTTACCTTTTTAAATTCCTGATACAGAATCAAGAATATAATTAATAATGAAATAAGCGAAGTTAGAACCAACGTTTTTGAAGCTTCGGCTTCGGCTTCAAATTGACCGCCGTATTCGATATGATATTCTTCGGGTAATTTTACTTCTTCATCAATGATTTTCTGAATATCAGCTACAACACTTTTTTGGTCACGACCTGAAACATTGGCAGAAACAACTGTTTTACGTTGCACGTTTTCACGATTGATGGTATTTGGTCCGGATGTGCTCACAATATCAGCAACATAATATAAGGGTATTTTTTTACCATCATGCGTATCAATCATAGCATTTTTGATGTTTTCCATTTTGCCTTTGTTGGCATCATCAAAACGAAGTAATAAATCAAAAGTTTTATTGCCTTCATAAATTTGTGATACTTTTTCACCTGTAAAAGCTACATCTACAAATTCGTTGAATTGACCAATTGAAATTCCATATTGATTCAACACATCACGTTTTGCTTTAATTTGAATTTGAGGTATTTCCACTTGTTGTTCCACACTCAAATCTACCAATCCTTCTATATTCTGAATTTTGGATTTTATATCATTGGAAAGTGTAAAGAGTTTATTCAAATCATTACCAAAAATCTTGATAGCAATATTCGCTCTAGTTCCTGATAACATATGATCGATACGATGTCCAATAGGTTGCCCGATTGTAATATTTGCACCCGTAACTCCTGATAATTTCTCGCGAACATCAGCCATAAATTCATCACGACTTCTTTCTTCCAAAGTAAAAGGAGCTTCAACTTCAGAAGAATTTACACCTTGCGAATGTTCATCTAATTCTGCTCTACCTGTTCTTCTTGTAGTAATTTTAATTTCAGGAACTGCTAATAAAGCCTTTTCCACTTGAATTCCTATCTTATTACTTTCTTCAAGAGATATTCCGGGTAAACTTACTGCACTAACTACCAAAGAACCTTCATTAAATTCAGGCAAAAAGCTTCTTCCTAGTTGGGTCATTACTAATAAAGAAACCAAAAATAAGCCACCTGATATAATCAGCACCGTTTTTTTCATTTCCATAACTTTATTCAAAGCATTAGCATATACTTTTTGCAAACGCTGTACTAACCAACTTTCTTTATGCTGTTTTAAGAGCATTTTATCATCTGTCAATAAGTAACTTGCTAAAACAGGTGTTAGAGTAATGGAAACAATTAATGAAGCAAAAAGAGCAACAATGAAAGCAATTCCAAGTGGTGCTAACAATTTTCCTTCCATTCCAGTTAAAAAGAACAACGGTAAAAAGGCAACAATAATGATAAAGGTCGCATTAATTACGGAACTTCTAATTTCAAACGAACCATCAAAAATGACGGTTATTTTGTCCTTTTGTTCTGCTTTTGGTTTGAGAGCATTTTCTTTGAGTCGTTTAAAAACATTTTCAACATCAATAATAGCATCATCAACTAAATCACCAATAGCAATTGCCATACCTCCTAAACTCATGGTGTTGATAGTAAAACCAAGATATTTTAAAGTTAGTATGGCTACAATTAATGAAATGGGGATAGCCAATAACGATATAAATGTAGCTCTCCAATTCATTAAGAATAAAAATAGAATAATAATTACAAAGGCTGTTCCTTCTAATAATGTTTTTTGAATATTGCCTATGGATGCATTAATAAAATCTGCCTGTCTAAATATTTTAGTATTGATATGAACATCTTTTGGTAAGTTCTTTTGAATGTCTTTTACAGCAATATCAATTGTTTCTGTTAGTTTTAGTGTGTTTATTCCGGGTTGTTTTGCTATGGCTAAAACTATTGCTGGTTTTCCATTATTAGAAGCATCTCCAATTTTTGGAGCTGCACCAACTTTTATTTCAGCAACGTCTTCAATTTTAATTGGATTTCCATTACTGATTTTTATTACTGATTTTCCCAATTCAGAAACAACATTGGTCCTTCCTATTCCTTTAACAATATATTCATTTCCATACTCATTGATAATTCCTCCCGAAGAATTTCCATTTGCATCTTCACTTGCTTTTAGCAATTCTGAAAGCGAAACATCATAAAAAGCCATTTTTTGTGGAGAGGCCAATATTTGATATTGTTTATAATCACCACCAATAACTGTTACTTGGGCTACACCACCAGTCGCGAGAAGTCTTGGCCTAATAGTCCAATCGGCAATTGTTCTCAAATCCATTTGGTTTGTAGAATCAGCTGTTAAACCAACGTACATAATTTCTCCCATAATACTTGATTGTGGGGCCATTGTAGGATTTCCAACACCTTGAGGAAGTTTTTCACTAACCGCAATTAATTTTTCATTTACAATTTGACGTGCTTTAAAAATATCTGTATTCCATTCAAATTCTATCCATACTATTGATAGTCCAGAAGATGAAGAAGAACGCACACGTCTAACGTTGGTTGAGCCATTAACAGCTGTTTCAATAGGAAAAGTAACTAACTTTTCCACTTCTTCAGGTGCCATTCCGTGAGCTTCAGTGAGTACCGCAACTGTTGGGGCAGTTAAATCGGGGAACACATCTACTTCCATTTTAGAAGCAACCACGCTACCAAAAATCAGCAGTAGAACTGATGCTATCACTACAAAAAATCGATTATGTAGTGAAAATTTAATTATTTTATTTAGCATAAGTTAGGTTTTAATGTTCGTGTCCGTGAGCAGGCAA
>JAUXNR010000612.1 GCA_030682755.1 Flavobacterium sp. | reverse complement strand
TTTGCTGTAGTTGGTTTAGCAAATGCTAAAATTTTAGGTCTTTCAACTGATAAAATAAATGTAAACGGTGGAGCTGTTTCATTAGGTCATCCGCTAGGTTGTTCCGGTGTTCGAATTATTATTACACTTTTAAACGTTTTAGAACAAAATAATGGTAAATATGGAGCTGCTGCAATCTGCAATGGTGGTGGTGGTGCTTCCGCAATAGTTATCGAAAAACTCTAACTTTTGTAGTAAACAGTTAATGTACGGAATTTGTAACCTCGCCATTGTTCCTCTAAGAATTGAACCTAATGACAAAAGTGAATTAGTTTCTCAATTATTATTTGGAGACCATTTTGAAATTTTAGAAAAATATAAGCAATGGTTTAAAATCAAAATAAATTATGATGATTATGAAGGCTGGATTGACAACAAACAGTGCCAAATTATTTCGGAATCTGAATTTGATGAGCTATCAAAAAACGCATCCATCCTATCTGCAGATTTAATTGAATTTGTTACAAATGCTGAAAATTTATTAATTCCTATTCCTTTAGGATCATCTTTAACTTTCTTGAATATTGATTCAATAAATAAAAGTAATTTTGAGTTTGAAGGTTTAAAAGTTACGGGTTGTAAACCCAAATCAGATTTGTTAAAAACTGCTTTTTTATATTTAAATGCTCCTTATTTATGGGGAGGTAAAACGCCTTTTGGTATTGATTGTTCAGGATTCACGCAAATGGTTTACAAACTTAATGGTTATAAATTAAACAGAGATGCTTCACAACAAGCTGGTCAAGGCGAGGCATTAAGTTTTATTGAGGAAAGTGAACCCGGAGATTTAGCTTTTTTTGATAATGAAGAAGGGAAAATTATTCACGTGGGTATTATCATGAATGACAATTATATCATTCACGCAAGCGGAAAAGTTAGAATAGACAGACTGGACCATTTAGGAATATTTAACGCTGAAATAAACAAGCACACCCATAAACTTAGAGTCATAAAAAAAATAATATAAAAAAAATCCCGATTTAAAATTAAATCGGGATTTTTTAAATACATCTAAGTGTGATATTTTAATTCATTGTAGCTTTTAACGCTTTATATTTATCTGTCATATCCAAAGTGGAATACAAGTTCATAAGCGTTTGTTTTGTTTCTATATCTTTAGGGTCCAATTGAATAACTTTCTCCAATAAAGGCATTACTGCAATAAATAATTTTTCACGTTCTTTTTTAATCTCTTCATAACGCTTATTATCCTTTGCTGAAATACCTAATTTGTTCATCTCTTCAACCATTTTAGTATCAGCATCTAATCTTAAAATAGCTAAATTTTTATATGCATTTTTATAATCCTTGTTTATTTCAATCACTTTAAGATAATACTTTTCTGCTTCTTCTTTATTTTCAGCTCTTGATGAAACTACACCAAGATTATATAATAAATCAGGATCATTTGGGTTTTTTGCTAAAACCTCTTCAACAATTTTTTTATACGAAACATAATCACCTTCGTCCAAATATAAATTAGACTCAGCGATAGCTAAAGAAGTATCATCTGGATTTGATTTTCTTGCTTCTGCCAATGCTGTTTTTGCTTTTGCAGACTCACCTTTTTGAACCAATATTAGAGCATAATTTCTATAAATCTCACCTCGTTTTGATTGTGTTTTTTCTTGTCTTGGTTTATCGTGCGTTCCTGCTTTTACAAATAGATCTCTTTCAGCTTTTGTGCCAAATGAAGCTTCTTCACCAGTAGCTTTTTCAGTTGCATAATAAACAATTGATATTCCGGAATAATTCAATTTTTTTAATTGATCATAATACTCTAATGCGGTGTCATAATCCATACTATTTACCGCTCCATTAGCAGCATAATATAAATAAATTGTATCTTGTTTGTTTATTTTATAGGCTTCATGTAACTTAATTGTTCCTTCTTTAAAGCGTTTAGCATTGTTGTCTTTTATAGCTTCATCTACTAGACTGCCTTGAACTAAAGCAAGTGATTCTTTCGCTTGAGTAGAGAATTTTTGCTTTCCTATTCGCTTTTCAGTTTCCAAAACCTCTTGATACGATTTTGCAGCATCAACTAGCATTTCTCCTTTATTTGCTGTTCTTTTAGATAAAAACATTAATGCATTACCTTTAAGAAAATAAAATTGAGCTTTTTCAGCATCAGTTCCGTTAGCAATTACATTTTGAGCATTGGCCAAACTAGTTTTAACCATTTGGTCATCTGTAGATTTCATAGCTTTTTCAAGTGCTTTAATCTCATCTTTTTGAGCAAATGAGCTCATAGAAATCATTGAAATAGCTAGAGCGATTGCATATTTACTTTTCATTGTTAATTGAATTTTAGTTAGTATTTATTCTTGGGTTTCATTGTTTTCTTCTGATTGATCTTCATCTGTGCTATCATTTGAATTTTCAGAGTTTTCAATTGCTTTAATTTCCTCGCTCACATCTTCAAATTCAACTTCTTCAGCTTGTTCTTCTCGCATTACTTTTGTTACTGCTGCAATAGAATCATTTCCTTTGATGTTAATTAATCGAACACCTTGTGTAGCACGTCCCATAACTCTCAAATCTGAAACTTCCATTCTGATAGTTAATCCCGACTTGTTGATAATCATCAAATCATCGGCATCCGTAACACTGTTAATAGAAACTAATCTTCCTGTTTTATCAGTAATATTTAAAGTTTTTACACCTTTTCCTCCTCGGTTTGTAATTCTGTAATCTTCTAAAGAAGAACGTTTTCCATAACCGTTTTCAGAAACTACTAAAATCTCGCTGCTCATGTCATTTACAGAAACCATGCCAATCACTTCGTCTTTGTCATCTGCTAGAGTGATACCACGAACTCCTGAAGCATTTCTTCCCATTGGTCTGGTTTTCCCTTCTTCAAATCGAACTAACTTACCGGATTTAACCGCAATCAAAATTTGGCTGTTACCGTTTGTTAATTTTGCTTCTAACAATTCATCATCTTCTCTGATGGTTATAGCAGCAATTCCGTTTTGTCTCGGACGTGAATATTGTTCTAACAAGGTCTTTTTCACAATTCCTTGTTTTGTTGCCATAATTACATAATGATTGTTGATGTATTCTTCATTTTTCAAATCTTGCGTACAAATGAAGGCTTTTACTTTATCATCATTTTCAATATTGATCAAGTTTTGAATCGCTCTTCCTTTTGAAGTTTTACTTCCTTCAGGAATTTCATAAACCCGCATCCAGAAACATTTTCCTTTTTGAGTAAAGAACAACATATATTGATGATTTGTGGCCACAAACAAATGCTCTAAGAAATCTTGATCTCTTGTTCCGGCACTTTTTTGACCCACTCCTCCTCTATTTTGTGTTTTGTATTCTGATAGATTTGTACGTTTAATATATCCGGCATGCGAAATTGTAATAACTACATTCTCATCGGCAATTAAATCTTCAATACTTACATCTCCTCC
>JAUXNR010000595.1 GCA_030682755.1 Flavobacterium sp. | reverse complement strand
TGGAATATGTATGGCAAGTGCAATCAGTTATACTAATACTTTTCAAAGTATTATTTATTGGTTTACTTCCAATTTATATTATACGTTATTTTAAAAATAAACATTTAACACCTGAACTTTTGATCTATAAAATCATTTTTGCTTGCTCTGTTTTACAAGCAGTTGTAACCTATGGCACTAATGCAAAATACAGTTATCCGTTTGAATATATGATGATAATTTTGGTTATTTTGGAATGCAAACGGAATAAATTATTTTTTAAAACGAATCCCTTAAAATAATGTTATCAATATTAATCCCAACATATAACTACAATATTCAACCTTTAATTTTCGAGCTACAGAAACAGGCAGAAGAACTTGGATTTAACTATGAAATAATTATTGGTGAGGACGACATTACATCTAATTTAAGTAATAAACATCTTACTTTAAACGAGATAAAAAATATAAAATATTATATAAATCCTGTGAATTTTGGTAGAGCAAAAAACAGAAATGAACTGGTTAACAAATCAAAATTTGATTTGTTACTTTTTTTGGATGTCGATACTTTTCCAGCAAGTTCTAACTTTCTAAAAAACTATATTGTATTTTATGGTGAAAATAATCCTTCACTCGTTTTTGGTGGATTAAAATATCAAGAGGAAAAACCTGAAGCAGACAAAATGTTACGCTGGGTTTATGGAAATGAAAGAGAAGCAGTTCCATTTGAGATAAGAAAAAAAGAACCTTTTAAAACGATTTTTCTTTCTAATCTTTTAATTAAGAAAGAAATCATGATTAACTATTGCTTGGAAGAATCTATTATTAATTATGGTTATGAGGACGCACTTTTTTTTACTAACTTAAAAAACAACAACATTTCAGCTAGCCATATTAATAATCCTGTTTATCATTTGGGATTGGAATCCAATACCATTTATCTAAAGAAAGTTGATGAATCGTTAGTAAATCTAAAAACACTCATTGATACCAAAAAAATAAATGGTTCAGATATGAATCTTGTAAATGCTTATCTTATATTGAAAAAAAATAAATTAACTCGTTTTTTTTCATACATTTTTAAATACACAAAACTTTATTTAATAAAAAAGATTACTAATAAAAATCCTAGTTTATTCTTTTTTGATTTATATCGCTTGGGGTATTTGTGCAATTTAAACTATTTACAATCCAGAGAATAATTGGTGCCATTGTTCCATAACAAAAGACAATTGATACTTCTGAACGCTCTTTTGGGCATTTTTACCAAGATTCTGACGTAATTCAATGTCTTCAATTAGTTTGATTACTCTTTCAGTGTAAACTTCAAAATCAAAAGGTTTGATTAAGTATCCTGTCATCTCATTTGAAATCAATTCTCCGGGACCTGTTGGACAGTCAAAAGCTACGCATGGCAGTCCGCAAGCCATGGCTTCTAATAAAACCATGCCAAATCCTTCATGTCTGGAGGTCATTAAATAAATGGAAGAATCTGAATATGCCTTTTCAATTTCTAAAGTAGGTTCGTGAAACTCAACGTTATTTCCAATATGTAATTTTTGAGTTAACTCAATTAATTTTAATTCTGGATTGAAATCACTATAAATGTGTAATTTCCAATCTGGATATTTTGCAACCACTTGCTTCCATATAAGAAGTAACATATCATATCCTTTTACAAATTCCTGCCTCCCAACAGCAATGACATTCTTTTGAAATAATGAATTTCCCTTCAAACTTTCTATCCATAAAGGATTTGGAATGACTTTTATTTTTTTTACTTTCCACTCATTTTTACTGGCTTCTGTTAGAACAATCATTTGATCAACAAAAGAAATAGTATAATTAATAATGCTGTTTAAAAAAAAATAGATTAATCGCTGAAAAAGATGTTGCTTTTGTTCAATATGTTCATAAAAACGAAAGCCATGTTGTTCAAAAATTACTTTTACATTAAAATTTCTGAGAAAAAAAGGGAGCAAAAAACCTTTTAAACCATTATCAACTATAATTAAAAAATCAGGCTTTTCATCCCTAATTTTACTTTTCACAAGACGTATAAAATTCCAGAGATAGAAAGGTCCGAAACCTTTTAGCTTTTTATTAATTTGCTTAATTTTTGAAAAATCAAAGAAATTTTGCTCCGATTTTGCATTTGTAGTCACAATCGTAACATCATAACCATACTGCTTTTGAAGGTAATTAGCTTTTATTGAAAAAACATGTTGTAAGCCACCTGAGCCATCAATTCTTGGAGTGATATACAGCAGTTTTTTCATGTTATTTATTTTGATATATTCCAAAAACAGCATCCGATTCGCCTGTTTTGGCTACATATTCTTCTTCCTTTTGAATCAGAGAATCTAAAATCATTTTTGTTTTTTGACTTGGATTCAAAAAATTATGTGCAATACCTTTTAGTGTTAAATGCAGTAAATTCCATCCTAATTTAGTTTCTTCAATTACAGTGAAGTTATTGTGCATGGCAGCTACTAAATTTGCTGAATCAGGAGCCTCTGAAGGATCAACCATAATCATTCTCAATAAACCGGGACGATAAACTTTTTTCTTAATTGATTTTCCATCAATTAAAACTTTATATTCTTCAGGAATTTCATTTAACAATTGATTCGCTTCTTTTAATTGATTCTCTTTCCATTGCAATCGATTTGGTCCGCAATACTCAAAAATCACAACAAATCCATTTGGTTTTAACAAAGGCTTCACTTCATGTTGTAACATAAAATCAATTGGATTAAAATGGTGCAAGCTTGA
>JAUXNR010000004.1 GCA_030682755.1 Flavobacterium sp. | reverse complement strand
TCTTTTTTCTCATCCAAAAAAACTTCGTGCCTTCCCTCCTTCGTGGCAAAACAAAAAAAGCAAACTAAAAACCAAAAAAAACCCACCCTTATAGTTACACAAGGATGGGAAAAATTGCTATGAAAAAGAATATACTAGTTTCCTAGTATGATTCAAATGTAAATAATTTTTATAAACTATGAAAACATATCTTTAACTTTTTCAAAAAAAGATTTATCTGATTTCTCAGGGTTGGGAATAAAGTTTTCATTCGTTAACATTTTCTCGAAAAATTCCTTTTGTTCTTTGTCTAATTTCTTTGGTGTCCAGACATTTATATGTACTAACAAATCACCATTTCCATAAGAATTTAAGTTTGGAATTCCTTTTCCTTTAAGTCGTAAGATTTTACCTGATTGGATGCCTTCTTCCAGCTTAATTCTCAGTTTTCCGCCAATGGCTTCAATATCTTTTGAAACACCCAATGCGGCTTCTGCAACACTTATATATAAATCATAATGAAGGTTTTCGCCTTCGCGTTTTAAAAACTCATGTTCCACTTCTTCAATGGCAACAATCAAATCACCGGGAATTCCGTTTCCAGGAGCATCATTTCCTTTTCCGGAAACTTTCAATTGCATTTCATTTACAACACCTGCAGGAATTTTGATGGAAACTGTTTCGTCTTCCAAAACCATACCTTGAGCATCGGCGTTAGCCGGCTTAGAACTGATTGATTGACCTGAACCGCCACAAGTTGGACAAGTGGTTGCAGTTTGCATTCTACCCAAAATTGTATTTGTAACACGGAGAACCTGTCCGGAACCATTACATGTTCCACACGTTTTATAAGAAACACCGGCAGCTTGAACTTTACGTTTAACTTTTACTTTTTTCTCAACACCATTGGCAATTTCATCTAAAGTTAATTTTACTTTAATTCGAAGGTTGCTTCCTTTCATTCTGCGTTGACCTCCACCACCGCCAAAACCGCCGAAACCGCCAAATCCACCGCCACCAAAAATGTCGCCAAATTGACTGAAGATGTCATCCATATTCATTCCACCACCGCCACCAAAACCGCCATTTCCGTCAAAAGCAGCATGACCGTATTGATCATATTTTGCTTTTTTATTCGGATCACTCAAAACTTCATAAGCTTCTGCAGCTTTTTTAAAGTTTTCTTCGGCGTCTTTGTTTCCTGGATTTTTATCGGGATGAAATTCTATAGCTTTCTTTCGATAAGCTTTCTTAATTTCTTCAGCTGTAGCATTTTTTGATATGCCTAATATTTCGTAAAAATCTTTTTTCATTTTTTCTATTCGAAATTTTTATATTTTTTTCCTTTCCCTACTGCCCAATAACTACTTTAGGAAAACGAATAATTTTATCGCCCAATTTATATCCTTTCTCTAAAACATCTACAATCTTTCCTTTCAACTTATCTGAAGGAGCAGGAATTTGAGTTATCGCTTCTGCAAAATCAGCATTAAAATCATCACCTTCGCTTAACTCAACTTGCTCTAAACCTTTAGAAACTAATATGGCTTTTAATTTTTCGTGAATCAATTCAACACCTTTAATTAAATTTTCATCTGTAGACTTTGAGATTTCAATCATGGCTCTGTCAAAATCATCTAAAACAGGAAGCATCGCCTGTAAAACTTCTTGGTTTGCCGTTTTAAACAAATCGATTCGTTCTTTTGACGTTCTTTTTTTATAATTTTCAAACTCCGCAAATAAGCGTAAAAATTTATCTTTTTCTTTGGCTAATTCTTCTGCTAATTTTTCTTCGTTTGACAACTCAACCGTTGAATCTTCAGTGTTTTCCTGATTTTGTTCTTGAATTGCTTCATTTTCAATTATTTCCTTTTCGATATTTTCTGTACGCTCCTGGTTCATATTCTTAAAAAATTTTTTGAACATTTATTGTTGGATTTTGGATTGCAAAAGTACTGCCATTTGTTTAAAAATGTCAAATTGTCAGCAAAATAATGTGGTTTAAATTTTTAAAAAAATCAAAGCTTCAATAAATCAAAATCACTAACACGTAATCTGAACTAAATTTTAGTAAAAAATTAAGAAGGATTTGTTTAAAAGAAATTAATTTAGCCTCAACAAAAAAATATTTAAACATGAAAAAATCTCTCTTAATTTTTGCTTTTGTTGGTGGTTTACTAACATTGAATTCTTGTAAAAACGATAAAACAGAAGCTGGTGACGCTCAAGAAGTTGCTACAACTTCAGATGATTCCAAAGGTTATGTTGTGGATACAGCCGCATCAGTTATTGAATGGGTTGGTTCTAAGCCAACTGGAAAACACAATGGAACTATTGCTCTTTCTGCCGGAGAAGTGTATTTGAACAACGGTAAAGTTGAAAGTGGAAAATTCGTTATTGACATGACTTCAATTACTGTTTTAGACTTAGCTGCCGGAGATGGTAAAGAAGATTTGGAAGGACACTTAAAAGGTTTAGGCAAAGCAGAAGATGCTGATCATTTTTTCAATACAAACAAATATCCTGAAGGTGTTTTTGAAATCACAGCTGTAAATACTGTTGACGGACAAACTACAATTGAAGGAAATTTAACGCTTAAAGAAATTACTAAAAGTGTAAAATTCCCAGCTACTTTGGCTCTTGATGGTGATAGTTTAGTATTATCTACTGAAACATTTACTATTAACAGAACAGATTGGAATGTAAATTATGGTTCAAAATCTATCTTTGATAACTTAGGAGATAAATTCATAAACGACGCTATCGAATTAAAAATTACGGTTAAAGCTTCAAAATAATTACAATCATCTTACTAAAAATTAAAAACGCTGATTTTCATCAGCGTTTTTTTTATGAACTATTTTGAATACTTACCTTGGATTTAAAGCCGTATCAATTTTTGAAACTAAATCTGTCAAATGAAATTTACTCAATCTGTCAGTAGATGATGCTGCACCTAATTTCAGCTGGTTTTTCAATTCTGTTAATTGTCCCCTGGCAATAGAAGGAATGTCAGTTTCACTGTATTTGACAGGTCTTCTGTTTAATCCCATTGCGGTTTTCTTTCCATCGTTATCTAAAGCTTCAATAAGATTGTTTACAAACAGTTTTTGAAGATTTCTTCTGTAAACGTCAATTGGTGCATTGATTCGTAATTCAGAAAAAACGCCTTTTCTGATGTCGCTAAATAATTCATCTACCGTGTAATTCTTTTTATTAAGCGAAGAAGTTTCAATCAAACGAATCAAACGATCTCCTGAAAACAAACTGTTCAAAGTTCCGCCTTGCAATGATTTCATGGCTTCAACGCCACTTTCGGGTTTAATTTTGTTCAAAATATTTTGATCTAATAACCAAACCGGAGTTTTAAATAATTGTTCGTTCAAAAACGCTACAGCTTCTTTTTGTATAGTTGACGGCACAACTTCATATAAATCACCTTCCATATCTGCAGTTTTTGGATCTTCATAAATTCCACCAACATTCTTGGTTACATGACCCATATAACGTCTAAACTGTCCGGTAAGTGAGTTATAAAGCCCATCAAGTTCTGAATAATCTTCGCCGTCTTCTTTACTCCAAGTAATTAATTGAGGTAAAATTCTTTTCAGATTTTTTATTCCATATTCTGAAGCTTTCATAGCATTATCACCTAAATCTTCGGTTTGAAATCTAGGATCAAAAGGACTTGTTTCTGTTCCAAAGTGCAAACGTTTATTTTTATAAGCCTCTTTTGTCATCGTATTTAACAAAGCTTTCTCTTCTTTTTCATCTTTGGCATCCGGAAAATACGCATAACCCCATCTGATGGCCCATTTGTCATAATCGCCAATTTTTGGAAACAAATCTGTTACACCATCTTCGGGTTGTGCCACATAATTAAATCGAGCATAATCCATGATTGATGACGTGTGTCCAAATTGCTTTTGGAACTCTTTATCTCGCAACTTTTCAACCGGAGTGGCATGACTGGCTCCCATGTTGTGACGCAAACCTAAAGTATGACCAACTTCATGAGCCGCAACAAATCGAATCAATTCTCCCATCAACTTATCATTGAATTTAATGGTTCGGGCTTGTGGATCAACCGCAGCTGTTTGAATCAAATACCAATCTCGCAACAAACTCATAATATTGTGATACCAACCAATATGACTCTCTAAAATTTCTCCGGTTCTTGGGTCATGAACATTTGGTCCGTAAGCATTTTGAATGTCAGCTGCAAAATATCTCAATACCGAAAAACGGGCATCTTCCAAACTCATTGTTGGATCGTTTTCTGGCCAATATTCACCACGAATGGCATTCTTCCATCCGGCAAATTCAAAAGCTTCTTGCCAATCATCAATACCCGCTTTTATAAAAGGTTTCCATTTATCAGGCGTTGCAGGATCAATATAATAAACCAATGGTTTTTTAGGCTCAATTAATTCTCCCCTTTTTTGTTTTTCTGCATCTTCTGCATTTTTAGGTTCCAATCTCCATCGAACAGCAAAAACATCTCTTTCTGCTTTTAAAGAGTTTTCTTCAAAAACGCTGTAGCCATTTGCAAAATAACCAACTCGCTTGTCAAAAGCTCTCTTTCGCATAGGTTTTTGAGGTAATAAAATAAAGGAAGTGTTCAATTCAAAAGTAACAACACCTGCATCTAAACCGGCTGGAAAATTTGTTCCAATAGTTGGAGTTGGCGTTAGAGAAATTTGTCTTGGTTTAGTTGAAAACGTTTTAACGGAACGAATTTCTGTGTTAACCGGAAACGACTTTACGGATTGTATAAACGATTTATCCTTTTGAAAGGCAACAATATTTAGTAATTGTTTTCGAATAGGATCCAATGAAAAAGCTTGTAAATCAGCATCAAAAAGCGAAGTCACATCAAAAACATAACCTTTGATGTTTTTTCCATCTTTGTTATAAGCCATAACATCAAAATTACCAATAATCGGATCGGCACTGGAGTTTTCTACTGCTTTTGTAATAGGTGAATCTTCGTTTGGCGTTGTAATAACGTAAGTTACAGAACGCAATAAAACATTATCGTTTAAGCCTTTTTCAAACTTAATCACTTGTCTGTTTACTTCTTCTCCTCCAAATATTCCACCTCCGGCTGGAGTTTTTGAATATCTTGTGATTGACATTATTTCTTTTCCAAGCAATGAATCTGCCACTTCAAAAAGATATTTATCGCCAACTTTATGTACGTCAATCAAACCTTTTTGAGTAACGGCACTTGAATCAATTACTTTGTTATAAGGCTTTGGTTTCTTTACATCCGGTTTTTTGGCATCCGGTGATGGTGTGGTTGTGGTAGTTGTAGTGGTTTTTTTAGAATCTTTTTTCTTTCTTTGAGCAAATGCGTCAGTTGTTGAGAAAAGCAACAAGAGTGTTGATACTACTAAAAGCTGTTTTATCATAGTTGAGAGATTAGTTATAATCCTCAAATATATTTTAAAAATTCTACTAAATAACTCTGTAAAAAATAATTAGCAATTGTTTAAGAAAATGTTATCTGTTTAATAAATCTATTAAAGCTGATTCCAAATCATCAAACTGAAATTTAAAATTCTGATTTTCAATCTTTTTGGAACTTACATGTTGACTTGAAAAAAGTAATTGATGCATTTCTCCCAATACCAATTGCATAGCAAATTTAGGAATTGCAGGCATAAAAAGTGGCTTGTTCAAGACCTTTGCAATTGATTTTGTTAACGCTTTATTCGTAACAGGATTTGGAGCAACAGCATTATAAACACCTTCCAATTGCTGTTGGGTGGCAAAATAAAATAATTGAGCTAAGTCTGAAATGTGTATCCATGATTGCATTTGTAAACCTGAACCAAAAGGGGAACCTAATCCTAACTTGATGGGTTTTATCATTTCTGATAAAGCTCCTCCTTTATCAGACAAAACCAAACCAATTCTTAATTTACAAACTTTTAAATGTAATAAACTAAATTTATCAACACTCTCCTCCCATTTCAACACCACATTGGTTAAAAAATCGTCGCCAAATTTTTTTGAATCTTCATGATATATTTCAGTCAAACTGTCTTGATAAATTCCAATTGCAGATGCTGAAACAATTTGCTTTACTTGATTAGGATGATGTTTTAAAGCTTTAAACAATAAATTTGAGGTATCAATTCTGCTTTCAATAATTTCTTGTTTGTAGTTGGATGTCCATCGTTTTGAAACGGATGCACCGGCTAAATGAATAATGACTTCCACCTCATTCAAACAACTTTCATCCAAAAC
>JAUXNR010000574.1 GCA_030682755.1 Flavobacterium sp. | reverse complement strand
GTTGCTTTTGAGTTTAAATATTTTTATTATTCTTTGGTTTTTCTCATTTTGGGAATCATTGCAATAACTTCGGCAATTCGTTATACGGTTGGAAAAGAAGCCTACGGATATAAAGGCTATGGCGATGTGTTTGTATTCATTTTCTTTGGGTTAGTCAGTACTTACGGATCCTATTTTATGTTTGCAAAAGAATTCAATTTGTATTTGCTTTTGCCGGCCATAGCCATTGGTTTTTTAAGTATGGGCGTTTTGAATCTTAACAATATGAGAGATGAAGCTTCAGACAGAAAAGCCGGAAAAAATACAATTGTCGTAAAAATTGGAGGCGAAAAAGCAAAGCAATACCATTATTTTTTAGTGATAACTGCTATGATTTTAGTGTTGGCTTTCGGATTTTTGAAAAATTTTGCGATTGATCAATTTTTATATGTTATCGTATTCTTGCCCTTGACAAGTCATTTACTTCGCGTAAAGCGAGCAACAAATCCAAGTCAACTTGATCCTGAGTTAAAACGATTGGCTATCGCCACTTTTTTGCTGTCTTTACTCTTGTCATTGTGTTTGATTTATTTTATTTCTGATTTAATTGTTTAAAAAAATAGAGTATGAAAATTACATTTTATGGTCATTCCGCCTTAGGAATTGAAGTGAAAGGAAAACATCTTTTGATTGATCCATTCATTAGTGGAAATCCTAAAGCATCTCATATTGATGTTAATGCTATCCAAGCGGATTATATTTTATTGACACATGCACATCAAGATCATATTTTAGATGTGGAAGCTATTGCCAAAAGGACCAATGCAGTGATTGTTTCCAATTGGGAAATTGCTACGTATTACGGAAATAAAGGGTTTCAAAACCATCCGATGAACCTTGGTGGAAGTTGGCAATTTGATTTTGGAACGGTTAAATATGTAAATGCTATTCATTCCAGTTCTTTTCCTGATGGCACTTATGGCGGTAATCCTGGTGGTTTTGTGATTGAAGGAGAACATAAAAATATTTATATTTCAGGTGATACGGCTTTGACCTATGACATGAAGTTGATTCCGTTGCGAACCAAATTGGATTTAGCCATTTTCCCTATTGGAAATAATTTTACAATGGATGTTGAAGATGCTATTATTGCCTCT
>JAUXNR010000564.1 GCA_030682755.1 Flavobacterium sp. | reverse complement strand
CCCTTATTAAAATAACAAACATCAAAAGAGATTTTGTCTTAGGAAGCGAAATTATTTATGTACTCAAAGGAATTGATTTAGAAATAAACAAAGGAGAATACGTTGCTTTAATGGGGCCATCAGGATCAGGAAAATCAACGTTAATGAATCTTTTGGGTTGTTTGGACACACCAACTTCCGGAACATATATTCTGAACGGAAAAGATGTAAGTCAAATGGATGATGATGAATTGGCAGATATCAGAAATACAGAAATTGGTTTTGTTTTTCAAACGTTTAATTTAATGCCGCGAACAACAGCTTTAGACAATGTTGCCTTGCCAATGGTTTATGCCGGATATTCTAAAACAGATAGAAATATAAGAGCCACAGAGGTTTTGAAACAAGTTGGCCTTGATGACAGAATGGACCATAAACCTAATGAACTTTCGGGAGGACAAAGACAACGTGTGGCTGTTGCAAGAGCTCTTGTAAATAAACCTTCAATAATTCTTGCAGATGAACCAACCGGTAATTTGGACAGTAAAACTTCTGAAGAAATTATGGGGCTTTTTAATGAAATTCATGCCAATGGTAACACTGTCATTTTAGTAACTCACGAAGAAGACATTGCTGCACATGCTCATCGAATTATTAGATTGCGTGATGGTTTGGTTGAAAAAGATGAAAAAGTAAAATAATAAACTTCCGTTTTTGTAACTTTGTTTGAAACCTTACAAACAACTTATGAAAACCATAATTATAGCAATTGTTGTATTATTTGCAGCCGTAATTCTTGTTTCAAGAATGGCAAACAAACAACGAAACAATCGTAGGAACAGAAATTTCAAAACCAATTATTATTCCAAAAAGAAACAAGGTTAACATGAAAATTGGAATATTAACTTGTGCCCGATTGCCTGAACTTTTAGAATCAGATCAAAAATTAATTCCCCTTTTTGCGAAGGAAAACATTTCTGCAAAAGCTGTTATTTGGGATGATGAATCAATAGATTGGACTGAATTTGATTGTCTGATTTTCAGAAATACATGGGATTATTATCAAAAAGAAATTGCGTTTAATCATTGGTTGAATAAAATTGAATCATTAGGAATTAAAACACTCAATCCGATTTCAGTTATTCAAAAAAACAAACATAAATTTTATTTAAAAGAATTGGAAAAAGAAGGAATTTCGATACTTCCAACTATCTTTTTAGAGAAAAATACAACTCAAAATTTATATGAATTAATTCCTGAAAGTTGGGAGAAAATTGTCATCAAACCTGCTTTTTCAGCCGGAAGTTATTTGACAAAATTAATTGATAGAAGTGAAATTGAATCCATCCAAACAGAATTCAAAGAGCATTTTGAAACCAAAGATTTTCTTTTGCAAGAATTTCGTCCGGAAATAAAAGAATTAGGCGAAACATCGTTGATTTTCTTTAACGGAAAATTTTCGCACGCTGTCAATAAAAAACCTGTTGAAGACGATTTTAGAGTTCAAATTCAATACGGCGGAAAATATACTTTAATTGAACCTAATGCTGATTTATTGCAACAAGCCGAATTAGTTGTATCAAAAATTCCTGAAAAATTACTTTATGCTCGTGTGGATGGCATTGTTATTGAAAATAAACTTCATTTAATGGAAATTGAACTCATTGAACCCGATTTGTATTTCGATTTGGTTGATGGAGCGAGAGAGCGATTTGTGGAAGGGTTTTTAAGAGTTACTTAGTTAAAAGTATATTTGATAATCAAATTGTAAAAATGAAACCACTAATTTTCCTCTTATTATATATTTCATCACTTGGAATTTGTTATTCACAAGAAGGTGAAAACTACCTGTCAATAATGAACAATTTAAAAGCCTTAGATTCTATAACTGAAACATCTTCTTATAAAAATGGAAAAATTGAATATAGTTTCAAAAGAATAATTTATAAATATAATAACGAAGAAATATCAATACCCGCGGGTAAAAGCGTTTACCATTATAAAAACGGAAAGCATATTCAAACAATTTATAATCCATATGGTTTACCATTAGTCACAAAACATTTTGATAAGTCTAATAACCTTATTTCATGCACTAAATTAGAATATTTTGAAACAAATGCTAAAACTATTGAAGATTTTATAAAATACAAAAAAGACCATATTTATGAAATTGAAATTAAGGACTACAAAATTTTAAAAAACCATAAAAAAACTTATCTCTATTCTAGTGGGAAAAGAAGAAATGGTAAAAAAATAGGAACATGGGTTTATTATGATCAAAATGGCAAAATAAAAAAGCAAAAAACACACTGATAATATGAAGCATTATCAATTTTGAAATTAAAGATTAAATAAAAATAAACTCAGTATCTTAGCAACTCAGAACCTCAGCTACTTAAAAAAATGAAAATATACACTAAAACCGGCGACAGCGGCACCACTGCACTTTTTGGCGGAACGCGAGTTCCCAAACACCACATTCGAATTGAAAGTTACGGAACTGTGGACGAACTGAATTCACACATCGGATTGATTCGCGATCAAAACATCAATCAATTGTATAAAAATGTTTTAATTGAAGTGCAAGACCGACTTTTTACCGTTGGAGCCATTTTAGCAACACCACCCGAAAAGGAAGTTTTAAAAAATGGGCAACCCCGGTTAAACATCAATAGAATTTCGGAAGAAGACATTAAATTATTAGAAAATGAAATTGATTCGATGAACGATTCATTGCCACCAATGACACATTTTGTATTACCGGGCGGACATACAACTGTGTCATATTGTCATATTGCAAGATGTGTTTGCCGTAGAGCGGAACGGCTATCAGTGCACCTTCATGAATTAGAACCGACAGATGAGCAGGTTTTAAAATACTTAAACCGACTTTCTGACTACCTTTTTGTGTTGGCACGAAAGTTGTCATTTGACCTTCAAGCGGATGAAGTAAAATGGATTCCGAGAAAATAAAAATTTTGGGACAGATTACAATTTAAAATTGATAATAAACACCCAAAAATTGAAGAAAAAAAACACGTTCTTAACTTTTACAGTAAAATAAACCAATTTTTACTTGACTATTTCAGTAATAAATTTATTTTTGCATAAAATTAAACCGCTAGCAGATGTATTGGACATTAGAATTGGCATCGTATTTAAGTGATGCACCGTGGCCAGCCACTAAAGATGAATTGATTGATTATGCGATCCGAACCGGTGCTCCATTGGAGGTGGTTGAAAATCTTCAATCTATTGAAGACGAAGGTGAAGTATATGAATCAATGGAAGAAATTTGGCCGGATTATCCAACTGACGAAGATTATCTTTGGAATGAGGATGAATATTAAAAAAATAATAAACAAACCAGAAAAAGTCTCAACCAGAGGCTTTTTTTTTGTGTAAATTTGCACTCAATAACAAATAAATATGAGCATTTTAAATAGTATACTAAAGGCTTTTGTAGGAGACAAATCAGAAAAAGATGTCAAAGCAATACAGCCCTTGATCGCCAAAATAAAAACTTTTGAAGCCAACTTAAGTTCGCTTTCTCATGACGAACTTAGGGCTAAAACGGCTTATTTTAAAGAAAAAATTAAAGCATCGCGATTAACTCAAGATGAAAAAATTGCGTCTTTAAAGAAAGAAGTTGAAGCTATTTCAGACTTTGACAAAAGAGAGGATCTTTATGTTTTGATTGATAGCTTAGAGAAAGAAGCCTATGATAATTCTGAAAAGACATTACTTGAAATTCTTCCTGAAGCATTTGCTGTTGTAAAAGAAACGGCAAAACGATTTAAAGACAATACAAACGTAATTGTAAAAGCTACACCAAAAGATATTGAGCTTTCTGCAACAAAGAC
>JAUXNR010000559.1 GCA_030682755.1 Flavobacterium sp. | reverse complement strand
TGTGTGTACGAATTCTTTTTCTGTCACGATTGGAAATATTTCCGTAATTTTTTACCCAATATTTATAATAATTTAATTCCTCAAAAAAAATTTTTACAATGAGAGCTTTAATGCCTCCAATACGCACTAATTGAAAACTTTTTTTGAAAGGAAGAAATAATTCACCCAAACTATTTTTTCCCCTAAAAAAACGCAAAATCAAGTTTGCAAAAACGCTTATAGGACTAAGTTTCTTAATATGAAATTTGCTAATACATAAATTCCCAGGAAATGAAATAAAAACTAGACGAAAACCTTTTGTGTTCTCTGGTAAGAACAAATTTATAGATGTCTCTTTTGAATTTGTGATTGGAATAATTTTGGTTTCAGCTTCGATAAATCCTTTTCCAACATCTATTAACAAATTTAATCTGGACATTTCAAGTTCTGAATTTATTAAATATGTGAATCTCACCCATTTTTTTGGAATTTTTTTTGATTTCACAATGAGATTAAATTGAGGTTTTTTATCATTACACGAATAACAATTATGTTCATTTAGATTTTCAATTATTGACCCATTGATTGGCTCTAAATCAACAGAATAAATACCTACTAATTGATTAAGAAAGATTTTAATCCTTCTCATCAATTGAATATTATTTTCAGAATTATCATGCCATATGTTTTTCTTCAAAGAGATTCTCCCAAAAAACACTTCTTATTTTTGAATTATTTAAACAATTTTTCATAATTATACTATTTTCAAACTTTTCGAAATAATAGATATCAAGAATTAATTTATTCCCCCCTCCTAGCACACATCTTGCACCCATACCCATAACAAAACTGTGAGGTTGTTATGGGTATTCGATTTAGTCATTCATTCTTCTGGATAAAGGTTGCCGGTGTGATTCTGATTTTGCTTATGATCAGTGCCTTCATTAAACCGAAGGACAGCGAAATTAAGCAGGTCAAGCTGGATAGTATTGGCATGGGTTCCTCAACCCATTTAAGGGTGGGAACCGAGGGTCTCCCTGGGGCTTACCAACAGCTTGAGGACATGAATGTGCATTGGATTCGCGAGGAGATTCCCTGGCGAGAGGTGGAGCAAGTTCCCGGTGAATATCAATGGTATTACAGCGATGGTTACACTGAACGTAATTTTCAATTTATGCTGGATGAAGCTCAAAAACATGATCTAAAAGTGGTTGCGGTACTATCCACCG
>JAUXNR010000542.1 GCA_030682755.1 Flavobacterium sp. | reverse complement strand
TAATCGCCGTAGCCCACGCCATCATCACGAAGGGTTTGGCAAAATGCCCAGACTTTGGAGACGATACTGGAGGTATTGGTGGTTTCTTTAATCATTTGTATAATTTAATTTCAGATGATTTCAATTAATACTTTTTTAAATTTTAGTTCTTTTTCTTTAAGTATTATGTAAATCAAATATCATTTTTAAATATTTTTTAATTATAATTTGGTCGAATCGGTTTAGAGACATCTCCTTCATATTCAACATTAGGGTAGAATAATTTAAATGGTATGCCAAAAATATTTTCACCAGGAATATTTTTAATCAAATTGTATTTAGTAATCAACTTAAAATCGTCCGCAGTATAATTTTTTAATTCAGTTAAATGCTCAGAATTAATTTCCCAAACTCTCCCCATGCTTGACAAACTATTAAGAAAAAGCAACATTTGTTCATGTGTTGACAATTGAGCTCTTAAAGTTCGAATGCAATCATATTTTAATTGATATGAAAAACTACTTTGTAAATTAACAAAATTTACGGTTTGATATAGATGTCTGTAATAGTGACCAAGGCGAAATTGATGTCCACCATAATACTTAATGTATCTATTATGATAACCACCTGAAATATCTGGAAAATCTTTTGTTTTACTTAAAGATTTTTTTCTGGTTTCAAAAATTTCATTCGTGATAAGTATTTTTTTTCTTTTCGATGCTCCTTTAGGAATTGACAACCATTTTTTTAATATTAAATCATCATTCGCTGGTTTTAGACTTATATAACTTAGTATGTTATTAATCATCTGTTCTTTATACTTTTCTATTAATATCTTTTGTAGAATTATTAATCCTTCAGCCCCAACACCATAGAAAACTATTGAATAACATATGTCAATCTTTGCTAACAAATTCAAATAGTCATTTGAAAGATTCAAATGTGAAATATTTTTTAAATAATGTGAATTGTAAATTCTATTTGTTCCATTAAAAAAAAACTTTAACTCGTTCTGACACTGAACAAATTGATTGTATATCCCAATAAAAACGGCTTTATTTTCAGTAATAACAATGTCCCATTTTTTTTCTTCCTCATTTAAAACTCTTGTATCAAATTTCAGTTCACTTACATTCTCTCTATGCATTTTTAATAACTCATAAAACCTAGAATCAAATCGTTCTTTTTCAAAAGCAGCTTGTTGATTATTAATGGCTGTTCTTTGTTCTGATAGAGTAACATATAAAAAATAGAATCCTAATCCAGAAAAAATAGTCCCAATTACACCTCCAATGAAATCTCCGAATTGCCCGGTGGCATCCATTTTAATTTCATCACCCCATATCCAAAAACCATTAAAACAAAGTTTTATTAAAAAAATTAAAGTTATTATTAATGAAAAAAGAACCCCCCAAAACAATACCTTTTTATCATTGTTTAAGCTTTTATAGAAAGCAAGAATTTTATTTCTCATAATTTTTTCTTTTTAAACCAACTCCCCATTAAACGCCTTTTTCAATATACTTTGTCTTAATGCCTCGGCTTGCTGCAAGCTTTGGGCAGTACTTTCTTCCATTTTATCGGCAACACTCAAACGGCTTTCGATTTCTTGAACGATATGGTGTTGTTCTTCGTATGGTGCGATTGGTATTTTTACTTTTTCTAAAATATCAACATTAATATTTTTTTGAGCTGTTGCAGGTGCTAATTCTTCTAATTTTTGTTTAAATGAAATAAAGAAATAATTCAAATATTTATTTAACAAGACGTCTTTTTTTGAAAGCAAACCTACAACACTATCTGGAAAGCAAGCATCAAAATCTAATATTGCGGTTTCTCCAATATTCGCAGCAATAGTAATACACAATGTTCCCTTTGGCCAAAGTTTACTTTGTGCTAATCCCATTTCACTGTATGTTTGAGAATACTTTTTTATGTAACCGCCGTTAGCGTTTCTAATATCGCCAGTTTGTATAAAAGGATAATTGCCTCCATACAATTCTGGTGCATTTCTTGGGCGATGTTTTGATTTTCCTCTTTTAATTTCACAAACTTCTTTTAAATCAACAATTTTCCAGCCCTTCGGCAACTCACCATCCTTCACATTCTCATTTGTTAACTTCCCTTCAAAAGCCCATTTCAAAACACTTTGGCGGTAGGTTTTGAGTTGCTGTTGTGCGGTTTTTAAATCTTCGATGCCTTTGTCTAACTCACTGAAAAGTTCTTCTATTTTGGAGACAATAGCTTGTTGGGTTTGGAGTGGAGGAATTACTATTTTGAGGAGACCAAGTTTAGTACCATTAACATTTGGTTGTCCTGTTCCAACTTGATCATTTGTAATTTGTCTCCAAT
>JAUXNR010000541.1 GCA_030682755.1 Flavobacterium sp. | reverse complement strand
GACCTCAATTAATTATGTGGTATTTGCACGAACCTGATGGAATAGGGCATAAGTATGGACCATTTTCGAACGAAGTAATAAAGGAAATTGAATACTTAGATAAGCTTGTCGGTATATTTATGCAAAAACTTAGTAGTATTCCTATTGGTAATCAGGTAAATGTAATTGTTTTGTCTGATCATGGAATGGGCAAAATTTCACAAGAAAAACAAATATTCTTAGATCAATTGCTTAAACCTGAATGGATATCGGTAATGGTTGGCGACAATCCATTTTATAATATTAAAGCCAATGAAGGTTGTACAGATTCAATTCTTTCTATTATTGCTACTACTAAAGGTGTAAGTGCTTACAAATCTGATTTAATTCCGGCTAGATTAAATTATGGTTCAAATTCAAGAACGCTAGATATTATTGCTTTTGCTGATAGTTCATACAGTTTGCTAACAAATTCAGAAAGAGCGTATTACAGTAAAGGAACACATGGTTACGACAACCGAAATACTGATATGGATGCAATTTTCTATGCATATGGGCCTGCATTTAAAGAAAATTATAAAAAAACGCGCTTTATAAATGTTTCACTCTATTCCTTATTTTGTAAAATTCTTGGACTCAAAGAAGCACAAAACGATGGAGATATTAAGGATGTTGACGATATGCTCAAATAATGATAAGCAGAGAACTCTAATATTCCGTGAAGTTTTCAACACAATAGTCTTAACAACTTGCAGGTAATTACCTGATTAAATTAGTATTATATACTATTTTTGCTTTGTTAATTATTGCAATCGGACTAGCAATTTTGATTTGTAAAATATTTACTACATTTGCAGCCCGATTTAAAAACCGGCATTTATGATAAAAAATCAAATAATTAAAACTGAAGCGAATTTGGATGTTATGAGAAATAAATTCTCCAAAACTGAAAAAGTCAGGAAAAATGGTCTTATAATTCTTTTTGTTATACTCCTTTCGGGGATTATTTCGATATTTTCTTCCTTTGTTTTCGAAACACCGGAGGAGTTTGCATTGAAACTTGAAAATGCAAAGTATAAAAAAGACTTAGAATCTATTAAGAATGAACTAAATAAAATACAAACTGTTTTATCTGATGTTCAAAAAAAAGATGATAATCTATATCGCCTTGTTATAGGTGTAGATCCTTTATCCGAAGAAATACGAGCTTCAGGAATTGGTGGAACTTCGCCTTTAGATGACGAAAGTTCAATCACTAATATCAAAATTACAAAAGAATATAGAAACGAAATAAACCGTTTAAATGCTCGTTTACAGGTTCAATCTGTATCGTTTGATGAGTTAACAACCTTAGCCTCAGAGAATATCAAAAAAGTATTGCATCGGCCTGCAATCTATCCTTTAGCTCCGAATGATATAATTCGTTTTTCTTCTAGTTTTGGCTATCGTACACATCCAATTTTCCAAATCAGAAAATTTCATAAAGGAATTGATTTAACTGCATTAAAAGGAAGCCCGGTTTATGCAACTGCCAAAGGCAGAGTA
>JAUXNR010000538.1 GCA_030682755.1 Flavobacterium sp. | reverse complement strand
ACCTTCAGAAACCAATTATCAACTTACTGTTTGTGAACCGGGAACGTATGGTGTTACCGTAATTATTGGTGGTGCTGCAGGATGTTCGGATACAAGTTTTTCAATAGTTGAGTTTTTTGAACCTGCAGGAATACTTGACGGTGAAAATATTACTTCTTGCGATGGCATTTACAATTTAACATTAAATACGCCAATTATTCTTAATAATATTGCGGGTGAAATTTCGTATCACACTTCTTTGCAAGATGCTTTGGATGTGGCTTCACCCATAAACCCGGCTTCGGCTTATCCCGGATTTGACGGTCAAGTTATTTATGCTGCGGTTCAAATTGACGGAGAGGCTTGTATTAACACTTCATCGTTTACTTTGGTTTTAATTGATGATGTTATTGAGCCGCAACCTACAGATATTCCGGCAATATGCGATGTTGATGGTGATGGTTTTGAATTGTTTGATTTAACGCTTGCTGTTGATAATGCTTTGCTTGGCTTAGAGCCTTCAGCTTATACAGTAACTTTTCATACTTCTCTTACGGATGCTCAAAACGGATTGAGTCCCATTGGTGTGCCTTCTTCCTATAATGGAACCAATGACGAAATTATTTATATCCGTGTAGAACGAAACTGTAATACTACATTTTATGGCACTACGCAAATTGTCTTAACTGTTCTTGAAGTTCCTGTTGCAGATGTTTTGCCTAATGTAGCTGTTTGTGATTGTTTTGTCTTACCTGTTTTAACTGTTGGAAATTATTTTTCAGCAAGTGGAGGTTTGGGTGTTGCTTACAATGCAGGCGATTTGATTTGTACTAGTACTACCGTTTATATTTATGCAGAATCCAGTACTACTCCTATTTGTACTGATGAAAGTAGTTTTGAAGTTGCTGTAATTGCAACGCCACAACCTGATGATTTACCAAATGCTTTTGCGTGTGACGCATATCAATTACCCTTATTGACAACAGGAAATTATTACAGTCAACCCGGAGGAACCGGAACGGCTTATTTCCCTAATGATGTCATTACGAGTTCTACTACTTTATATGTATATGCAGAATCCGGAACAGTTCCAAATTGTGTAGCTGAAACCAGTTTCGATATTACTATTTATACTACTCCCACCCCCGACACCTTACCAGATGTTACGGTTTGTGATTCTTATGTATTACCTACTTTAACGGTTGGTAATTATTTCACAGGGCCAAACGCAACGGGAGTTGCTTTAGTTGCTGGTCAATCTATAACTACAACAACGTTAGTTTACATATATGCTGAGACGGATACCACACCAAATTGTTTTGCTGAGACTAGTTTTACGGTAACGGTAAACCAAACCCCTCAGGTTTCAACACCTGCAGATTTGGTTTCATGTGGTCCTTATGAGTTGCCAAGCTTAGCTGTTGGGAATTATTACACTGCTCCTTCAGGAGGCGGTATGCAGTATTTTGCAGGTGATTCCATTGCAACTACCACAACTTTATATGTATATGCAGAAACCGGAACCACACCAAATTGTTTTACCGAGCATGTTTTCACAGTAAGTATAGTATCACCACCTACAATATTTGATCCGTCAGATTTGGTGTTGTGTGATGATGACAATAATGGATTGGCTACGTTTGATTTGACGCAAGCGATTGCTCAAATCACCGGGAATCAGCCTAATTTAGTGGTTACGTTCCATGAAACAGAAACGGATGCTTTGTTGGGTGTAACGCCAATTGGAACCCCATCGGCATATCCAACGATAACTCCTAATACACAAACTATTTATGTCAATGTAAAAGAGACAGGAGCGGGAGCTTCAGATTGTTCTGCTTTTACAACGCTAACTTTAATTGTTAACCCACGTCCGGAATTAAACAATGCCATTGCGGATTATGAGCTTTGTGATTATGACAATCCTGGAGATGGTGTAGAGGTGTTTGATTTGACTACGATGTACAATCAAATCACCAACAACCAGCCGGGATTAACCTTAACGTATGCTTATGACAATGGTGGGGTTTTAACCACAATTGGAACGCCAAATGCTTTTGCAAATACCACACCTGGTGAGCAAACTATTTTTGTGACGGCAGAGAATACTTTTGGCTGTACGACCACTACACAATTTAATGTGGTAGTAAACCCATTACCAACTGTTACAGCACCGGATCCGTTGTTTGTATGTAGCGAGGGTAGCAATACCGAAACAGGTTTGTTTAATTTAAGCATCAGAAATCCCCAAATTACAGGAGGTTTAACAGGATTTACAGTGAGTTACCATTTGACATTAAACGATGCCATACAAGAAATAGGTGCACTACCAATACCTTATGATGGATTCAATGGTCAGGTGGTATATGTAAGAGTAGAGAATAATGACACAGGATGTTTTACCACCACCACGTTACAACTTAATGTAGTACCTGGACCGGTTGCCAACACCCCAACCCCATTAACGTATTGCGACCCGAACAACGACAACATTGGCATCTTTGATTTAACGAGTGTTGCCAACCAAGTAACAGGCGGAGCGGCGACTTCAATTGTTACGTATCACGAGACTTTCACCGATGCAGATTTGGGAGTAACGCCAATTCCAACCCCAAATAATTATTCTTCACTTCCAATTTCGGGTACTCAGATTATTTACATCAGAGTAACCTCAAATGTAACGGGTTGTTATGCAGTGGTGGAGCTTGTATTACAAGTTAACCCAACACCGGTATTGGTTGAAACCGCAGCACCTTTAGAAGTGTGTGATGACAATGCAGATGGCTTCGCAGTTTTTGATTTAACCACAGCGATACCTAATATATTAAACGGATTAAACCCTGCTTTACATACGGTGAGTTTCCACAATAGTGAAGCTCAGGCACAAAATAATACCAACCCTATTGCAAACGTTTTAAGCTATACTAACAGCACTCCAAACCAACAAATCATTTGGGTACGAGTAGCGATAACCGCAACAGGTTGTTTCAAAGTGATACCACTTACTTTAACTGTTAATCCAAAACCGGTGTTACCACTTTCTTTACCTTCGTATAGTTTGTGTGAAACCGACCCAACGGATGAACGAGAGATTTTCGCTATTAGAGATTACGTAACGGCACAATTACCGGCACCAGGCTTCCAGTTTGCGTTCTATTTCAGTGAAGCAGATGCAGACAACAACCAAAGCCCACTACCGGATAACTACCAAAACGTAGCCAACCCACAAACGATATGGATTGTAGTAACCAACGAAACTACAGGTTGTAGCAACAAGACCGTGTTAGATCTTAGAGTAGAACCACGTCCGATATTGCAATTACCACTAGGCGGACTTACTCAGTGTGACACCAACGGTGAAGGTTTTGGCAGTTTTGATTTAACGGCAGAGGTAAACAACTTACTCAATGGAGCCACAGGGGTAAACGTAACATTCTATGAAACCCTTCAAAATGCAGAATTGGCAGTAAATGCTATTTCATCAAATCCGTATGTGAATATTAC
>JAUXNR010000225.1 GCA_030682755.1 Flavobacterium sp. | reverse complement strand
GTTTTTAGGTATCAGCCGGTCGGGCTATTACTACAAGCCACAAAGAGAAAGCAAAGAGAACCTGGAGATTATGTATGAAATCGACAAACAGTATTTAAAGACACCGTTTTATGGTGTAGCGAGAATGCTGGCATATTTGCGTTCTTTGAAATATAAAATCAATATTAAACGTGTCAGGCGGTTGATGAGGTTGATGGGTCTGGAAACAATATACTGCAAACCCAAATTAAGTACATCGGATAAAGAACACAAAAAATATCCGTACCTGTTGAAAGGTTTGACAATAGACCGTGTAAACCATGTCTGGAGCAGCGATATAACGTATATACCGATGTATAAGGGATTTTTATATCTGACTGCAGTGATAGACTGGTATAGCCGTTATATACTATCATGGAGGCTTTCAAATAGTCTTGATGGTAGGTTCTGCATAGAAGCGTTAGATGATTCTTTAAAGCAGAATAAACCGGAAATATTTAATACTGATCAAGGAGTACAATTTACAAGCGATAAATTTACCGATCGTCTAATGGACAATGAAATCAGAATCAGCATGGACAGCCGGGGAAGGGCAATAGATAATATTTTTATTGAGAGGTTTTGGAGAAGTTTAAAATATGAATATGTGTATTTACATACGCAAAAGGACGGAAAAGAACTTTATCATGGTTTAAAGGAATATTTTGCGTTTTATAACAATGAAAGGCCACATCAATCATTGGGTTACAGAACGCCTCGTGAAGTATATTTCGGAATGGTATAATGGAATTATCAACAGCAGGAAAAATTAATGAGCAATCTGTGTTGAAAAACAAGATATTTTTTTTACATATGTTAATAGTTGAAATATCAATGCTTATTGGAACTGTAAAAATGTTTTCAACAATATTGGGGTTATAAACAAAAAGAAAACAAGTAGCAAAAAAAGAAAAAGTTACATTTATTAATATTATTTTACTTATATTTGTCCACCTTATACTTGTACTTTTTCTGTACAAACAATGGGGAGTACTTTATTTTGATTGCATATTTTTTACTTTAGTTAAGGACTAAAGCCCAAATATAAAAAAATTAAATTGATTCACAACTATCGGATTTAGAAAG
>JAUXNR010000511.1 GCA_030682755.1 Flavobacterium sp. | reverse complement strand
CAACATAAAAATCAGATTTTAGATGCCGTTTACGCTCTTTCTCATGCCAAAGATTTGGCTTATTTTCATCAAAGTATCGAATTGATTGCCGCTCCGGGATTGAATATTATGTATGGCGATGCCAAAGAAAACATCGCTTGGATTACTTCTGGGAAATTGTATAAAATGCCGGATAATGTGAATGCCAATTTTATTTTAAATGGTGCAAATGGATTAGACGAGCAAAAAGAATACTATGATTTTTCCAAAAATCCGTATGCAATTAATCCTTCTTGGAATTATGTGTATTCGTCCAATAATCAAGTGGAACCCATAAATGGCTATTTGTATCCGGGTTATTATTTACCCGAAGATCGAGCCAAACGCATTGTACAACTACTCGAACCCAAAAACGATTGGACAAAAGAAGATTTTATGAAGATGATTAACGATGATCAATCGTCGGTTGCACCCTCAATCGTGCAAAATATCTTAAACGGAATTGCTCAAGATAATCTATCCGAAACCGAAAAAGCAGCTATTGCACAACTTCAAAAATGGAATGGAAGCAACGGTTTGAATGAAATTGCCCCAACCATTTACAATCAATTTATGTATCATTATCTTCAAAACACCTTTGAAGACGAATTGGGAAAAGATCGTTTTGCTGTTTTGTTGAACACGCATATCATGAAACAAATGATTGCGTTTCAAATCGCCAACGAAACTTCGCCGTGGTGGGATGATAAGTCAACCTCAGAGAAAATAGAAACACGAAGTGAAATTTTAACTCGCTCTTTCCAACAAACGATTTCGCATTTAGAAAAAAAATTAGGCAATCAGGTTTCCAATTGGACATGGAATAAAGTACACACTGTGGAACACAAACATCCGTTGGGTGAAGTCGCTACTTTGCGTAGTTATTTCAATGTGGGTCCGTTTGAAATCAATGGGTCGAACGAGGTCGTCAATAACTTAATGTTTACGTTCACCGAAGCCGGAAATCATCAAGTAAAAGCCGGACCTTCCACCCGCAGAATTATTGATTTTTCAGATATTGAAAACAGTGTGAGCATTCTTCCTACCGGACAATCGGGAAATCCTTTAAGTCAACATTACAAAGACCAAGCAGAACTATACAATCAAGGCAAATTCAGAAAAATGAAAATGAATAAAAAAGAGATCGAAGCGAGTGCAAGGAAATTGGTGTTTAAACCGAGATAAATATGGAAATTGATAAAGCTTTTCATTGTCAATTTTGCAGTCTTAAAAAATATGATTTTAAGACAGGAACTACTTGTGGTTTAACCAAAAAAGCTCCTGATTTTTATGATTCTTGTCCAACTATAAAAATTAAAAATCAAACTTTAGAAGAACAGATCGTTAGAATCAATGCAGACTTTGAGCATAACAAGAAAAGTAAGTTTTGGGTGCTATTGAATTTAATATTCTTTTCACTTGTTTGTATTTTGCTAATTAGTTTTGGTTTTAATATTGCAGATTATCTTAATAGTATAGATTTAGTCACTTCCGAAGTTAGATTTTACGTCATTCCCGGAGTATTTTTTGGAATTAGCTTTTTAGTTTTGAAAATTGCTGTCGGACCTTTCAATACCTATCGAAAAGATGCTAAAATTTTTAGTTTTGAAAAACAAAGAATGGATACTTTTTTATCAAAATATGGAATTAATTACATCATTCATTTTAAAAGAAATGAGCGAATTGGAGAAAGTTTAGACATTGATTATGATTTTGAATTAAAAGATGAATTAAAAAGAGGTATTGAGAGTGGATTAGCAAAAGATTTTGATCCAAATAAACACCTTGAATTACTAAAATCCCAGAAGAAAAATGTCTAAAAGTTTGATTTTATAAATTAGAAATTATTAGAATTTTGTATGCGTAAATCGATTTAAAAAACAGAATAAAGAAATAGTTTCTAAATACTCTCCAACACCTCCAAA
>JAUXNR010000506.1 GCA_030682755.1 Flavobacterium sp. | reverse complement strand
TTCGCTTCCATTGGCCGCCCAGAATGCGCACCACCTGTGGTGCCTGTTCATGCCCACCCCGCACAGACGGATGTGGCGGTGCAGGCCGCTTGGCCGACGAGGCAGGTGCCCGCGCAGGCGCAAGGTCCGCGGCGAGGTTGCGCGGGCCCGGTGGGCGTGATGGATGGGGGGTGCGCAACGGGCGCTGGGGAGAAGGCTTCATGCCCAGAGCTTACCCGCCAGGCCCACCCACTGTGACCGACACCATGCGCTGCGGCTGCAACACGCGGGCAAAGGCCCGGCGAATATCGGCAGCGGTGACGCGCGCTATGGACTCGGTCCAGGTATCGAGGTAGTTGGTGGGCAGGCTGTGCCACTGGATGTTGGCCACGTTGTCCAACAGCTTGCGGTTGGTGTCGATGCGCAGGGCGAAGCCATTGGCCATGAAGGTTTTGGCCGCCGCCAATTCGGCCTCGGTCGGCCCTTCCTGCACAAAGCGGTTCACCACCGCCCGCACCAGCTCAAGGGCCTGCTCGGCCTGATCAGGCCGGGTTTGCAAGCCCACCTGAAAGGCGCCGGCGTGCAGGCCTGGTGCGAAGTAGCTGTACACCCCGTAGCTCAGCCCACGGCGCTCGCGCACCTCGGTGGTCAGGCGCGACACAAAGCCACCACCGCCCAACACATAGTTGCCCAGCACCAACGCGAAGTAGTCGGGATCGTTGCGGGCGTGGCCCGGTTGGCCCAGCAGCACATGGGCCTGTGCGGTGTCCAGCGCCACATGGACCCGGCTGCCCTGCTGCAGGGGCTGCACCTCGGGCACCGTGGGCAGCTGGGGGCATGCCCCACCCCTGGCCTGTACCAGCGGGGCCAGCAACTGGGTCACCGCTGCCAGGGCCTGGACACGGTCCAGATCGCCCACCAGGGTCACCCGCGCCCGGCACGGCACCACCGTTCGCGCCCAGTGGGCGCGCATGTCTGCCAGCCCAATGCGCGCCAGGGTTTCGGGTGTGGTTTCGAAGCCGTAGGGATGATCCCGATACACGGCAGCGGCAAAACGGCGCTGGGCCAAAGTTGCGGGCTGGGTGCTGGCACTGCGCCATGCGGCCGACAGACGCTCGCGCTCGCGGGCCCACACCGCTTGAGCCTGGTCGCTGTCCCAATCGGGGTGGGCGAGTTGTTGGCCCGCCAGATCGAGGGCTGCAGGCAACACGTCGGGT
>JAUXNR010000497.1 GCA_030682755.1 Flavobacterium sp. | reverse complement strand
ATCCGCCAATGTTTTGTGAACCTGTACCGTTCATTACCAACGTTTTTCCACTAAAATCCACAGACTGATTCAAATACAAATTACCTGATATATTTAAATTTGTAGGGAATACTGCTCCGGTGCCATTAATAACCAACGTGTTATATGCTGCCAAACTACCTGTAGGCTGGGCTATGACTTGATTTGTTCCGGAATAAATAATCGTATTGGTATTGGTACCTGTAAACAAATCTCCAGAGTTCACAAATGCTCCAAAAATTTCCATCACAGAACCGGAAACCGGTCGTAAGCCAGCACCTGAAGCAATGCTGACATTATTGAATGTCGTCGAACCGGAAACAGTTGCATCCGGATGGGTAAAAATCACACGACTCGTCCCGCTCCCTGGATTAAAAATACCATTGTTTATCCACGCTCCGGCTGAACCGTTAAGCGTAAATTGTGCATCAGCAGGTGAATTTAATATTCCGCCCGATTCAATGGTCAGTTTACCCAATAATACAGCTGGATTTAATTCTGGATCAAAAAGTGTCGTCGAGGCATTAGGTATTAAAACATCGGTGTTATCTGAAGGAGTCGCATTAGGTGTCCAGTTGGCAGCCGTTGTCCAAGACGGACTCACTGATCCATTCCACACCAAAACTTCGGCTTCAGATTCATCTAAGGTCAACAACACATCGCCAAAGTTTGGTGTAAAAAATACACCTACGTTAACATTAGTCAACTCAATCCAATTCTCAACCACATTATAATTGGAACGCCCTTGTTCTAAAATAACAGGAACAGTGGTCAAATAAGCCCAATCTACTAATTTCGATTCTGCATTTCCATTGAGTTCCGAATCCAAATAATGGGCTCTGATGATGGCTTTTGTTCCCGAACCGCCCGTCTGTATAAAATCATACTCGCGTTGTATCGCTCCGGTACGCCATAAAGGTGCCGCACCAATAGTTACACGTAAACTCATGGAAGACGGTAACGTACCTATCTCCGGAAATATAATAGAAGTATCCTTGTGTCCAAACGTGTAATTCACATTGGGAACAATTGAATTTCTGGTAATGACTCCAGTAACATCTCCAACACCGGTATTTGATGCCAAACCGCCCATGGTTAAAGTAAAACTTCCCATAGAAAGACTTCCAAGTGTTGCCGACGGATTCACCGAGGGTAAATTCAAAAGTCCATTTACAGTAAGTGCTCCCCCTGCCACAGCTCCCCCTGTAGAGGAAGCGGTCAGGTTTTGATAGGTTCCGGATACCACCGTTTGCACCGAAGTTGCTGCGTTATAATGTACTGTACCTGTTCCTCCCCAAGTTCTTCCTGAAGGTAAAGGTAGAGCACTTGTATTTTGGGTAAGTAGTGTTCCGTTATTCGTTATAGAAGACAAAGTGCCAGTCAAAGCATTTGTTCCTAATTGTAAAATTTGACTCTCTGCCGTAATTAAACTGCCATTAATTACAACTGGGTTTAATAATGTAGTGGTATTCGAATTGGTGGTGTTAATTGCTAACGAGTTCAATACGTTGGTCGTTCCTATTGTCGTTTGATCAAAACTAAGGGAATTACTCAACGAACCATTCACAACAAGTGCACTCGAAGCATTTCCTTTTAAACCTTGTGAGGTTGTATTCGTAATTGAGCCACTCAATGTTAAGGATTGATTCGAAAAATCAAGCTTCCCGCCATTAAATGTTAAACCGTTCACCACCGTGGTTGGATTGTTGATAATGGAATTACCTTGCAAAACCATATTTTCTGCGGTGCCCGAAAAAGGCACAAAAGTTGTTGTTGGATTTGCCACCATAACAATATCATCAAGGGCAAAACCATCAAAATTAGTGCTTCCCGAAACAGTAGCTCCATTCCATCGTAAATAATAATAGCTATTGGAAGCTATGGATAATCCCGTTAAGGTAACCACACGATAATGGGCTTTCCAACCTGGAAGAACATCTATTTGAGCAGGAGAAACAACAGATAAACCGGGCACTTGCGTATAGGTTGAATTATCTGCTGAATAACTAAAATTCAAACTGCTGGAGGAAGGTTGATTATTATAAACATAAACGGTATAACCGATATTTATAGAGGTTAGTGGCGTACCTGATTGGTTTTGAAAACGTAACGTTACATGCCCTGGAGTAAAATCTCCGGGAGCTGATTGAATTCCCAAAGAAAAATTATCCGATGACGTTTCATAAGCATATATACCACCCTCTGAACCGGGAACATCAGAAACACCTCGGTCAAAATCAGTATCTTCAGCACTATTCACACCAAATCCTAAATTTCCACTGCTAAAACCATTTACTGACCATGCATTAGAATTCAAAAGACCCGAAGTAGCCGTTGTTGAAAATCCATCTCCTTGAAATGTTTCTGCATTTACACCATCTACATTAGTGTCAAAATTAATTGTATTTACTGTATTCACAGTACTAATTTGCCAACCTACTGGTGCATTCAATGTAGTTCGGTTGCCAATAGCTGGTGTCGTAGTTAAATAATTCTCTAATTCTACACCCCCGTTATACTCATAAACTGCAACATGATAGGTAGTGGAAGAAGAAAGGTTTGTAATATTTGCTGATGAACCCGAGCCGCGATATACTACAAAATTTCCTGAACCTAATTGACTTCCTGAACCAAACGTAGAAGAAGCTGTATAAGTAATACCATCAACGGGAGGTGAATTTACAGCACCCCCAGCTCGCACTAAAACCATTCTATTGGAGCCGTTTCCTGAGGTAAATTGTACCGTTAAACTCGTAGAAGTTACATTAGTAAACGTAACCGCTGAACTTTGAACAGTAGGTTGAACAGCAATAACTTTTCCGGAAACAGCAACAAATTTTGAAATGCCTCCTGAAGTTGTATGTGAAATAGAGCCACTGTAATTACCGGATGGTGCAGTTGCTTTTAATCGGCAACGAATTGTTACAGGTTGTCCGGTTAATTGTAAACCATTTCTAACCAGTGTTAAATTATCAGCATAACTGGCCCCACCGTTCGAAGACAACTCAAAATGAAGAGGAGCCGTCACAACAGCATTGGCAATTAAGTTTTCACCGGAAATAGTATAAGTTAAAAAAGAGGAAGCTGTACCTGACGTTGTGGCAAAACCAGCCAGTGAATTAGAAGACAAAACCAATGTTGGTTCACCTGCAGGATCAACTTCAAAAATTTGAGTATTAGAAATAGACAAGCCATTGGCAACCGTTATTGGAAAATCCCCCGGTAGTTGCAAATCAGTGGCCGGAATTGAAACGGTCAGTTGTGTTGGTGAAACATAGGTTGTTATTCGATTACTTCCATTCCACCGTACCACACTGGATGGGGTGAAATTTTCACCTGTAACACCTAAAGAAAAAGCCCCGGTGCCCGCTATGGCAGAACTAGGTGTTAAATTAAAAATGACTGGTTTCGCAACTGTTACTTTAATAGTATCAAAAAAGGCTCTTTGAGTAGCGACAATACCGGCATTCCAATAGCCGCCAAGTATAGGTAGAGGAGTGTTTACATAAGTTGCATTAACAACAGATCCTTGCAAAATTAAACCATTTCCTGAAGGATCAAGAAATGCTGTACCATCATTTCTGACAAACAATTGCCATGTGGAAGTAACCGGGTTATAAGTAACTTTTACGCTAATATGTTGTGTCCCAAAATCAGTTAGTCCGTTTGTGTTAGAAGTTAACAAAGTGGTAAAGTTTCGAATACCTGCATTGTAACGAACCAACCGTATTGGGTCAGTTGTACCTGAATTTCCCAACGTAACAGCATAACCCGTACCTGAAAGATTAGTAGTCCCGCTACTTCCGGCTAAAATGAAAGCAACTCCATAATTACTAGCTCCAAATCCTGATGGGTTAGATTGAGTTTGTCTCATGTTGAAAGTCCATGTCAATAATCCTGAGTTGGCTGCTAACGTTTGATTATATGGTGATGCAAAACCACTTGTAGGGGTTGATGCCAACACCCATCCGCTTAAATTAGCAGCTCCACTAGCATCATTAGAAAGATTTAAATTGCCTAAATGAATACCGGCACCAAAATCAGTACCACTTCGGTTCATAGTCCACAATGTACTGGTTCCTATCGGACCATTTGCAATGGTATAAGTACTACCTGCTGAAGTATTGAAGTCTTCGGAAAAAACAACGTCTTGGGCCTTGACACCAACATGAAGAATCAAAAAATAAAAAATAAAGGACACACGTAGGTATGTCAATAGTAAATTTGTTTTCATACTATTGAAAATTTAGATTTGGGGGAAATTAACCATTCGATTTATAAAGAAATAAACCGAATACTTAACAAAAGTATTGGTAATCAATATATTTAAACAACTCCTTGTGTTAAAATTTAGAAATTGCAAAAACACTTGCATTTGGTCGATACTTTTTAACTCAATTTTCTTTCATTCAAAGATTTTAGACAATAAAACTTCAAACAAAACAACCCAAAATAGTGACGAACAAAAAACAAGCAAAACAACCATCAATTTGTTGAATCAACCTCAAAATAAATTGTAAAACCCACCTTGGCGAAGCCAAATTCTGTGCTTTCTGTGCTTTCTGTGAGAAAAAAACCTTACCACTTCTACGAGAAAAATCCGCGTTGGCGAAGCCACCCGCGTCATCCGCGTTCCAACCTTCCCAACCCTTTCAACGCTAAAGAACACAGATAACACGTATCCAACAGATAATCACGGATTTCTTTACTTCTCTTTTTTCAGACACAGAATAAACAAATGTTATTTTTTAAATTTCTAAAATCTGTGTTCTAAAAAAACGAATATTTACATCACTATTTCAAATTGTGGATAAAGTTTCTTAGTATCTTTGAATCATGTTTTCCCAACTTTTCTTTTATACGTTTTGCAAACGTTGGTTTGATTTGACTTTTTCCTTTTTGGGAATTGTGTTTCTATTTCCTTTATTACTGCTTTTTCTGCTGTTACGGTTAGTTTTGCCCAACGTATTCGGATTTTTTTCTCAGCCTCGCGTGGGACAATACGGAAAACTTTTTAGCCTACATAAACTCCGGACAATACACCCTGAAACGAATGCAATCAGCCCATTTGGAGCTTTTTTGCGTCGCAGTAAATGGGATGAATTACCCCAACTGTGGAATATTTTAAAAGGTGAAATGAGTTTTGTAGGACCACGCCCAGATATTCCTGGATATTATGACCGTTTGGAAGGCGAAGAACGAAAGTTACTGGAACTAAAACCCGGCCTTACTTGTGAAGCAAGCATCAAATATGCAAATGAAGAAACCCTTTTAGCAAAACACAAAGACCCGCTACACTTTAATGATACAATCATTTTTCCAGACAAAATTCAAATGAATTTGGAATACTACTATAAGAGAAGCTTTTTTGGAGACATCAAAATTCTTTGGAAAACCGTTTTTGGAACCAAAAAATAAAACACCAAGTCCTGTCTGCCAAAATCCTTCAAAAACCCATAAATACTTAATCTGTTCTGCCGGACTCGTTTCAGCACCTCCCTTTAACCTTCTAAACCCTTAAACTCTTAAACCTTTAAACCCTTAAACCTTTAAACCCATATACCCCCAAACTTCAAAATTGCCAACAAGTTGTTAAAGAAAACAAAAAAAACATTTACATTTGTTTTTATTATTGAATACAAAGATGACTAAATCTAAAATATGGCTATCCTCCCCTCATATGGGCGGTTCTGAGTTAGCCTATATACACGAGGCATTCGAATCAAATTGGGTAGCTCCCTTAGGACCAAATGTCACCGGTTTTGAAAAAACCCTTGAAGACTATTTGGATTCAAACGTTCACGTTGCAGCACTCAGCTCAGGAACAGCAGCGTTGCATTTGGGCTTAATTTTACTGGGTGTAACTGCAGGCGATTCGGTTTTATGTCAAAGCATGACGTTTTCTGCCTCAGCCAATCCAATCGTTTATTTAGGAGCAACTCCTATATTTATAGATAGTGAAACACAAACGTGGAACATGTGCCCGGTTGCTTTAGAAGCAGCAATAGAGGATCAACTTCGCTTGAGTAAAAAGCCTAAAGCGATTGTTTCGGTTCATTTGTATGGTATGCCTTATCAAGTGGAAGCAATTCATAAAATAGCAGAAAAATATGATATTCCGGTGTTAGAAGACAGTGCCGAAGCTCTTGGAAGTTCTTTCAAAGGAAAAAAATGCGGTACGTTTGGTGATATCAGTGTTTTGTCTTTCAACGGAAATAAAATCATTACAACTTCCGGTGGTGGAGCCTTAGTTGCCCCTGACAAAGTCCTTCAAGAAAAAGCGGTTTTCTTAGCAACACAAGCCCGAGATGCTGCACCGCACTACCAACACAGTGAGATTGGATACAATTACCGCATGAGCAACATTTGTGCCGGCATAGGTCGTGGTCAAATGGCCGTTTTAGATAAACACGTTGGATACAGAAGACAAATGCATCAATTCTATATTGATTTATTTGCTCCTATCTCGGGGGTGACTGTCTTTAGTGAGCCTGATAGTTCATACCACTCCAATCATTGGTTAAGTGCAATTCTTGTTGACCCCAAGATTTCAGGCGGAAAAACAAGAGAAGGGTTGCGGTTGGCTTTAGAAGAGGAGAACATTGAAAGCAGACCGTTGTGGAAACCAATGCACCTGCAACCTGTTTTTGCTGATTGTCCGTATTATGGAGAAACAATCGCAAAAACTTTGTTTGATGAGGGTTTGTGTCTGCCTTCAGGGTCTAATCTTTCAGATGAAGACCGTGAGCGAATTGCCGAATCCATAATACGATATTTCAAGTAAAAGATGGTTTATACTGATAATTTATTAAAATGAAACCCACAAAAGAACAGTATTCACGGCAATTGAAAAAAGAGTTTTTTGCTTTTATGCAATCCCGTTTTTCAAACTTTTCACTAGCAAACATAGGGTATTTACCCCGTTGGATTGTATTTGCCATGGATGTGATGATTTTGTTATTTGCGGCAGTGATCACCTATTATTTATTAAGCAACTTAACCCTCCGCTTTTATTCAACCTTGTCCGTACCTGTTCGTTATGGTTTGATGGTTGCGATAAATACGTTTTATTTTTTCTTCTTTAAAACCTATTCCGGAATTATCCGGCATTCCACTTTTATAGACGGCATTAAACTATTGTTGTCCACGTTATTTGGTTTTTTAACATTGTTATTACTCAATTATATTTCCTTATTTACTATTGGTTCTAAAATTTATTTAACACCCGGATTAATCTTTAATTTTGTATTAAATTTTTCCTTATTGTTTTTATTTAGGGTTTTAGTAAAGTCTGTTTTTGAACGTTACTTTGCAGTAAAGAGCAATGTCCGTTTGATACCGGCTTTGGTATATGGAACAGATGCCAATGCCATTGCTGTAGCCAATGCGTTGAAATTAGAAGTCCCCAGCCGCTTTAAGTTATTAGGATTTGTCAGCACAGCACCACAAACGGGTTCAAAACGCCTTTTAGACCTTCCTATACTTCAAATGAGTCATAGAATTACGGTATTGATGCGAGCCAAAAAAGCCCAAGCTTTAATTTTGGCAGATACGAAACTTACCGCTCAAGCAAAAAGAGAGTTGGTTGATGATTGTTTGGAGTATGGAATGAAAGTATTTGCATTGCCTTTGGTCACGGACTGGCAAAACCAACAGGAAATTTCCCGAAAAGTACAAAACATCCGTATAGAAGATTTATTAGAACGCCAACCTATTGTGTTAGACAAGAGCTTGGTGTCTAAACAATTGGAAAGAAAATGTATTTTGGTAACCGGAGCAGCAGGGTCTATAGGTAGCGAACTCACCAGACAAATTTTGGCATTTCATCCCAAGGAACTGATTTTAGTTGATCAAGCCGAAACCCCCTTACACACTTTGAGTTTGGAAATTGCAGCACAGTTGCATGATGTTACAGTGCACGTGATTATTCAAGATATTCGAGATTATGCCGCGATGGATCGCTTGTTTTCAAAATACCGTCCACACAAAGTTTACCACGCAGCAGCCTATAAACATGTACCTTTAATGGAACAGTATCCTGATCAAGCTATTTTAGTTAATATTATGGGTACAAAGCATTTGGCCGATCTGTCCTATCAATATAAAGTAGAAAAATTTGTTATGGTTTCCACAGACAAAGCTGTAAATCCGAGCAATGTAATGGGAGCTAGCAAGCGTATTGCAGAGCTGTATGTGCAATCACTTTACAATGCACAAGAAAGGGTAACGGAATTGCCCTCCACAAAATTTATCACAACCCGTTTTGGGAACGTGTTAGGCTCTAATGGATCTGTAGTACCGCTATTCACAAAACAAATACAGGAAGGAGGGCCAATAACCATAACCCATCCTGATATCATTCGATATTTCATGACAATTCCCGAAGCATGCCAGTTGGTTTTAGAAGCAGGAGCAATGGGTAAAGGTGGTGAGATTTATTTGTTTGACATGGGAGAACCGGTTAAAATTATTGATTTAGCCCGTAAAATGATTCGCATGGCGGGATATATCCCCGAAAAAGATATTGCTATTTCCATAACAGGATTAAGACCCGGAGAAAAATTATACGAAGAATTGTTAATGGATACCTCTAAAAGCCTCCCAACCCACCACGATAAAATTACAGTGGCTCAAGAACCTATTGCCGATTTTGATCGCATCCCGGATATGATAGAACAATTGATTGTAATGGCAAGAACAGAACCTCCTATGGTGCTGGTAAGATATATGAAAGAAATGGTACCCGAGTTCGTAAGCAACAACTCAGAGTATGAAGTCCTGGATCGAGCATAGTAAACGTAAAAAAAACAGACAGCCCACAACAGACAACCCACAACCTACAACTAAATACCCCATAATCAAATTGAAAAGTTTATATTTGTTCCCAAAAAAAAACAGCATGAAGATTTCATTATTTAGATTCTTATTTATTGGAGTTATAGGAGTACTGAGTGTAAGTTCTTGTGCTCCTCGAGCCAAAATAGCATACATGCAAAATATTGAATCTTTAGGAAGTGCAACAGACCATACATTTGAATCTAAAGTACAGCCCGATGATTTGTTGCTTATTATTGTGTCGGCAGATGATCCTGAAGCAGTAGTGCCTTTTAATTTAACAACCCGAATGACCTCAAACCCTGAAAATCCTGGAATGGGAGGGCAACAATCCCAGCAATTGTATTTGGTAGATTCACAAGGATATATTGATTTTCCTAGTTTGGGAAGGTTGAAGTTAGGAGGATTAACACGTTCCCAAGTTATGGATACACTGCAAAGCAAATTAAATCCTTACCTTAAAAATCCTATACTTAATTTTAGAATAACCAATTATAAAATTGTAGTAGAAGGAGAAGTTGCTCGTCCTGGTGTACACCGAATTGCTTCAGAGCGAATTACCTTGTTGGAAGCTTTGGCTTTGTCAGGCGACTTGACAATATACGGAAAACGCGATAACATTTTAGTCATACGGGAACAAGACGGCCAACGCACTCACGCCCGAGTGGATATCACAAAATCAGATTTTATCAATTCCCCCTATTACTATCTATCCCAAAATGATGTAGTATATGTGGAGCCTAACAAAACTAGAGTGAATGCCTCAGTTGTAGGACCTAATATCACGGTGGGGTTAACTGCTCTATCTTTAGTTATTACGATCATAGCATTAACTGTAAAATAATTTAGTTTTTATGACTTCACATCCTAAACATTCTTCTGAGTCCGCACCTTTTGATCTTCAAGAACAATTAGAATACTACTTGGGCTATTGGAAATGGTTTGTCTTATGTATCTTCTTAGCTTTGATTGGAGCCTATACGTATTTGCGTTATTCTACTCCAATTTACAGAGCCTCTACAACTATACTGGTTAAAGATGACAAAAAAGGAGGATTGGACTCTGAATTATCTGCTTTTTCTGAAATAGGATTAATTAAAGGCGTTAAAAGTAATGTCAGCAATGAAATAGAAATTTTAAAGTCGCGTACCTTAGCAGAACGCACTGTTTCACGAATGGGACTTAATGTTACCTATGTTTTTGAAGGATTGATAAAATCCGGTCAAGCCTATAATTCTGCTCCTATCCAATTAATTGTGGTAGACAGCAGTACTTTTGTGGCTACAAGAGCATTCAACTTTACGGTAAAAAGTGCTGGAACGGCTGCTTTTGATTTGTATGCTGCTGAAGTTAAATTGGGTAGATTTCGATATTCAGATACTATTGCAACAGATGCCGGGTTAATCAGCTTTCAGAAAACAGCGTATCCAAATCCAAAGTACAAAGATCCTTCTAAAGAGTTTGAGTTTCAAATTAATATTAACCCGTTGGAAGCTGTTGCACAAAGCTACCGCAGTCGTTTGACCGTAAAGACGGTGAATGATGATGTAAATGTGGTGGAATTGGCAATCACCGATCCGGTTCAGGAAAGAGCCGTAGATTATTTAGACATGTTAGTAAATTCCTACATTGAGGATGCCATTGCTGATAAGAATTTAATTTCTCAAAAAACCTCTCAATTTATAAACGATCGATTGGAGTTAATCACAAATGAATTAGATGGAGTGGAACGCGATTTTGAAGGATATAAAAAAACCAACCGAATAACAGACATTCCAACAGAAACAGGTCTTTTCTTAGCCAATGCTTCTGATTATGAAAAGATGGTTATAGAGGTAGAAACACAATTGCGTGTAGTGGGCGACATGTTAGCTTTTATGCGTAGAAGTGCTCCGGAAGATGTATTGCCAAGCAACATCTCATCCGATGCCAATGCTACAGAATTAATTGCACAATATAACAAATTAGTACTGGATCGGAACAGAATTATTCGAGGTTCTACCCCACAAAACCCCGTAGTGGTCAATTTAGATTTAAGACTAGCCTCCTTACGGGAAAGTATTGAAGAGAGTTTGTTACAATTGCAGAATTCATTGCAAATACGAAGACGAAATTTAACAGCACAAGAGCGTAAAATTGGAGGGGCTTTATCGAAGGTACCCACGCAGGAACGTGAGTTCAAGATCATAGACCGCCAACAAAAAATCAAAGAATCACTCTATTTGTATTTGTTGCAAAAACGCGAAGAAACAGCTATATCTTTGGCAGTTACTGCCCCTAACGCTAAAATTGTAGATAAAGGATATGCGGCAAAGTCGCCAATTTCTCCCAAACGAAACATCATCTTTTTAGTGGCTTTGTTTTTGGGAGCTTTCATCCCTTTTGGAAGTTTATATTTGAGACAATTGTTAGACACTAAAGTGAAATCAAGAACGGATGTTGAAGGTAAAACGTCAGTGCCGTTTTTGGGTGATATTCCAAAATCACAATCCAACACGGAAATCATCAGCTTTAACAGTCGTTCAAGTGCAGCCGAAGCCATCCGAATTGTACGAACCAACTTGGAGTTCCTGTTGACACATGTACCGGAAGGA
>JAUXNR010000495.1 GCA_030682755.1 Flavobacterium sp. | reverse complement strand
GTTGCATTAGGTTTTGTTGCTAAAACTTGTTGTCCTAAAAGATTGTAGATTACTAAATCAGAAATGGTATTGCTGTATGCAAAATTAAACACATCTTTTACAGGGTTTGGATACGCACTGAAACTTGACGAATCAAAACTTGGGGTACTAAGCGAGACACATTGTACCGTTTTAATTCTTGATGTTGTAGAAGAACCACAAGAATCATTCAAGTGAGTATAAAACCTAATCGTTCCTGTAAAGTCTGCTGTAAAAGAAACTAAACCTGTTCCTGAAACATAAGGCACAGTACCTGCAATGTTACTAATTGTAATATAATCTGTTGCAATTGAACTTGCAAATGTATATTCGTACCCTTGTAACACGTTAACAGCAGAATACTCACTTGCAAATGCATTTGAGACTATTGTTTCTGTTGTATTTGAACAGGCTGGAGTAAAAGTAGCTGTTGGCCATTGTCCATACTCTGCATTTAAACAAAATACAGGTAAACATTCATTTATAAAAGTTCCTATATTGCTATTACAATCAGCATCTAAACCATGAAGTAATGTCAGTGTTACGGATTGCGAAGCAAAAGGACCTACTTGAATAACTCCAGTTGCCGTTACTGGAAATGAAGTTGTACCATCACTGATTGCCGGAGTACCATTGCCTAAATTGGTAACATTTACATTAATATAAAATGTATCATTATCACAGTTTGGAGTTGTTGTAACCGTACTAAAACTTGGCGGTGTACAAGTAGGTGCAACTATATTTACATTAAAATCTAACGTAACACCATAAGTACCACTGTAACAAGGATTAGCGATTGGTAGTACATCTGCCGTTACAATTCTCATTCTATGCAATCCAAGTGTTGCTGTTACCGGCATTACAAAAGAAGCATTTAATGTTGTTGGATTGGTACTCAGCGACTCACCACTGTAAACCAACTCATTCGCTTCAAAAGTGTAATTATCATTAAAGTCAATCCAGATATGCGTATTGTAAGTATAGCCGGTTGCAAATGTTATTTGTACATTATTATTTAAACCTTGTAATAAATTAACTGTTGTTGCAGTATGGTCAAAATAAGTTACATCAGGTGTTGGAAAGTTAGTGCTTCCAAGCAATACATTTGTTATCCCTAAACCATCATTTGAAGTTGGAAGAGATGTACAGTAACATCCATCAGGAGCCGTGGTAAACGATAGTTCATTACAAGATACAGCATCACCAAAACTGTTATAAGGAGTTAATGTGTAATAATATGTAGTATTGAAATTTCCAACAAAAGAATACGTATTTAAAAATCCAATATTTTCATTATTTAAAATTTCTGAACCACCAGGCGTTGTTCCAAGTTTTAATTTATAACCATCAGCACCGGGTGTAATGTCCCAACTAAGACCCGTAGCAAAATTACCACAAGTTGCGTTAGGCGTTGCTACTACATTTGTAGCACATGAAGGAACAGTACTAGGATTTGGCTCCCAATACACATCGTCAATATATACACCTGAGGTTCCAGAAGGATAACCAGGGTTTAAAATCACTAAATTTTTAATTCCAGCCGGGATAGACGTTGGAGGAACAAAAGTGAATTGTTGTGTATTTGCAACCGCTGTACTTGGTAATTGAATATCAGCTAAGTATTCAAAAGTAGATAAATCTGAAGGATTTGTTAAATAACCAATTTCTATATAGCGATTAGCTGCTGTAGCAAATGCTTTAAAACGAAGTCTGTGTGTTCCTGCTGCTAAATTTGAAACAGGAGGCAGTATAGCATATGCTTGTTGAGCCGGTGTAGCCGTACTAGACACAAACATATACAGTCTGTTATTTGGCGACATAGGTAATGTACTTCCAGTAGTTACATACAAACTTGGAGCACCTACCAATCCTCTACCCCAACAATCAGGCATGGTTGTGCTGAAGTTAGATGTCAAAGAATCAAAGTCTTCAAAAAATTCAGTTACTTCATCACATTGCGTTTTAAATGCAAAAGGACCGGTCCAAAAACTAGACTCAGATTCTGAACAAACTGCACGAACATAATACACATAATTGGTATTAGGAGTCAGTGAAGTTAATGTAAATGGATTGCTTGGAGCCGATACAATTGTTCCGGAACCTAATGTAAATCCTGGAGCACCATATTGAATTTCCCAAGCTGTAGCAACATTGGCTTCAGTCCAACCTAATACTGCACTAGTATTTGTAATAGAAGATACTGTTAAAGCAGAAGGCTCATTACATGTTGGAATAGCTTCCCAAAAGAAATCATCTAAATATACAGTTGTAGTACCTAGAGGTGTTCCTGTAAATCCATTATTTCTGATGGCCAAATGTTTTACGCCTGCAGGTAAAGCACCCGGAATTATGATAAATTCAATTGCAGTTGATGCTACTGTCCCCGGAAGAACAATTATCTCTAATGCTGTATAAGTTGCCAAGTTGGAAGGATCTGTTATATATCCTACTTCTATTGTTCTATTAGCTATTGAAGCATATCCTTTAAAACGAAGTCTGTGTGTATTTGCTTGTAAATTTGAAAATGGAGGCAAAATAGCATACGCTTCAGTTGGTGTTCCTGATGCAGTAGCAGACATATATAATCTGTTTGATGGCGTCATAGGAGCTACACTACCATTGGTAATATATAAAGAAGGTGAACCTATCAAACCTCTAGTCCAACAATCAGGCATAGTGGTACTAAAATTAGTGGTAATAGCATCAAAGTCTTGCATATATTCTGTCACCCCTTCACATTGTGTTTTAAAAGAAGTAGGTCCTGCCCAAGCACTAAAATCAGACGTACTACAAACCGAACGCACATAAATAAAATAAACAGTATTTGGGTTTAAATTTGTTAAAGAAGCTGAGTTTGTGGTAACTACTGTACCGGATGTTGTTGGCAATTGATTTGTTGTAGAAACAAAATATTCATAGCCTTCTGCTGGAACAGAAGCAGGAGCAATCCATGAAACTGTTGCAGTACTATCCTGAATGTTTGAACTTGTAACACTTGTTGGCTCAAAACACGTTGGAGTTTCTTCTAAGGTAAAATCATCAAATGCCACATACCATGGTGCTCCTGACGGTTGGTTAACTCTTACGGCAAAATAATATACTCCCGTAGTTGCCGGCACAAACGTTCTTGTCATTTTAACATACGGTTGGAAACCTGCTGTTGCACTTGTAGTAACTCCCGGTGGTGAATAACTTCCACCTAATTGTGTTGCACCGGTTCCTGAATTTGTTGAATTTACAAAATAATCTACAACCCAACCCGTTGCATTATCTCCTTGTACGTATGATGAAAAATCATAAGACACACCTTCCGTTAAAGTAAAACCGGGTGTCCAAATGAATTCATCAGTTGCAGTCCATGAATTGGTTATGTAATTTGTACCTGTTCTTGCATTAGTATAAGAAGTAGGTAAATTTCTTGAAGCCCAATCCCCGTTTTGTTTGAACCAACACATAGGAAAAGTTGTGGTACCCACAGTTGTTAATCCTTCAAATCCTTCAGTCCAAGGCAAGTTTGTTATTGGCAATCCTGAACAATTTGTAATTGTTGAAATTGAAGAGAATTCAAATGAAGAAGAAGCAGTACATGTTACTCTAGCTCTATAAGCTATATTAGTTCCTGCAAAAGCAACAGGTGTATAAATTCTTGTTGTACCACCTGTTCCTGTTGTTACATTTTCCCAAGTAGCACCACCATCAGTTGATTGTTCCCATTGGAAAGTTAAACCTGCTGTTCCGTCTGCATATTGTTGCATTACTAAAGGTACAGAAGCTTGGGTAGCATTAAGGTTTTGATTTACAGGTAAAACAGTTGTAGCAATAGGTGTCCCTGAACATGCCGCAGGAGGTGTAAAAGTATACACTAAACCATTGGAAGGCATACCCGGTGTAGCTACCGCAGTATTAAATGCTTGTGAACTTGCACTACCAGTTCCGGCAGTTGAAGCTGTAAACAAAAGTGTTGTTGCATTAATTCTGTTTTTAAAATCACCATTTGTAGCTCCTCTTAAACCAATTTGTCTTGTACCTGAAGCAGCTGCACTTCCAATAGCATACCCTGTTGGTCCGTAAACAATTTTAACAAGATTAGTTGTTTCTGACAAACGGATTTGAAAGTTTAAGAATGGTACATCTGTAACACTTGCTGAATAAGCCGGTCTCCAATTTTTAAATTGAATTACAAATTCTCTATTGGGTGCATCACCAACAACTTCCCAACTGGTTTCACCAGTGATTACGTTGTTAATAAAAACGCCACATAAATCACCTCCCCAAGCTGAAATAGCTCCAGAGTAAGCAGTAGCAGAAGAAATTGGCGTTGTTAAAGTAGTACCCGGTGCTGTTGCACCAAAAGTAATGAAGCCATTGCTGTTTACCGTACAACCGGTATAATTTAAGCCATTAAATGTAAAGTCAAATGGAATGGTTCCGTCTGCAATTGCCCAGTTTTGAGAATCAAAACTAGTTGCAGTGGTGGATGTCCCCAAAATGGTACCACCTGTAATTTCTGTGTAAGTTTCATTGCTTTGAGCAAAGGAGTACAAACTTACTTGTGCCTGAATTTGCCAGCACGAAAAGAGGGCAATCAGAAGTAATGTAATTTTTTTCATAAATTAAGGTTAATGAATAATGAATTTGTTAATAATCTGCTAAAATTATAAATTTACCATGAATAGACAAAAGGTAAAATATATTAAAACCGAAAATATATTTTTTTAACAATTTACATGTGTTTTTGTGATAAAAATTACTAAAAATAAGATAACTTATTCATAATCACTCATGGTAAATATTCGTACATGAACTAATTTTAAATTAAAAATCAGAGCATATTATTTTCCACATCCTGTGTAGTTGCAAAATTAACAACCCTTTAGGCAGGAATATTAAGATTTAGTTATTATTTCTTCTTGTTATTAAGACGAAAAAGTATCACAAAACGAAAATATTTTATGAGATTTCTCTTTAGTAGCAATGATGAAATTGATAGCAATTTGTGACGCTAATTATAAATTGTATTCCTATCTTAATTACACTCAACCGTGAACTTGATAAAAAGATTTAAATCATTCATCATAAAAATCATGCAATAAAATTTCCTCACCGGAATCTAAATTATAGCCGGATACTCGACTGTATTCTCCGGCTCTGAGTGCATAAAGGTTTGTGTCATAACCATAAAATGCAAGGTAAACTTTTTTATAACCGAATTTTTTCTTTAAAGCAGTAACGCTCCTGGAGAGTAATTCTTCTTTGGCTTTTGTGGAGCTGTTTCGTATGTTTGGCACATAGCAAACCAAAATCAAGCTGCTTCCATTGTCTGTTGCCTCCAGTTCAAAGCTTTTATGGCTGTTGGATTTAATTTCTGTATTGAATAAGGTCAACAAATAGTTTGCGGCAGGATGTTCCGGCTCTGTTGAAGTGCTATATGTCAATTGTAAATACTTTCGTTCTGCAGTTTCAGAAATTGGTGCGGCTTCTATAACAATATCACCTTCCGCTTCTTCGTCAGGTTCATTACTGTAGTGATACAAAGGAGTAACAGTTTTGGGCTCCAATCCCATTTCTTGTTTAAATTCGTCTGATTTTGTTATCAAAACATAAGGAAACCCAAGCCCAATAATAATGAGTAACAAGTAAGAATACCATTTGTGCTTGGCTTCGTTTGCAATACGTTGGATACGATCGGCAGCACTTCGTTGTGTTTTATAGTTAATTATATTGTGTTTCTTGCAGTTTTTGCAAGATACATCAATTTGTTTTCCGGTTGGAAATACCGGCAAACCCAAAACAAAAAACTTTGAAATTACCGTGACTTGTAGCTGCTCCTCTCCACAACTTTGACAAGGCACAGACGGCAATTTTTGAGTCGAAAGCTCTCGTTTAAATTCTCCTAAAATCATGAGTATGCCGTTTTAATTATTTAAAAAAAGTTTGGATGGAATCAATAGGTGCTTCGGCTTCATAGGCTTCCTCATCGCTAATGATTTCTGCCTCTTCTTCATCATAAATCATAACCGGCTCCTTTCCCGCTTCACGAACTTCTTTCATGAGTGATTTGATCTCCGGATCGTCTTTAACGGTATAATATGCATAACCAATAAGTACAGAAAAAAAGAGTACAACCAACATAAACCCCATACAACCCAAAAAATGCCACCAAGGTCGCTTTGGCGGTTGCATTGCCGTTACTCTTAAATACTTATCTTTTAATTTGGCATTCCAGTTGCTCATCGGCAGTTCTATTCTGCAATGAATGCATTCGGCAATAATGGTTTTATAAATCGGAAATACAGGAATAAAAAAGAAAGAAAAATAATGTCCGTAAACCGTAAATCGATGTTGAAGACTTTGCTGGCAATTGGAACAACTGCAATCATCAAGATAAAATTGCTTTAGGACAGATTTCCCAACGCCAAGTAATACTATCATTGTTTAAAAGGTAATTTGAAGGATTTTTCAAAAATAGTATTTTTTTTTGATTGTTAGATTGTTGGATTTTTAGATTATTAGATTATCTGATTGTTAGATTGTTAGACTGTTAGATTGTTATATTGTTAGAAATAAAATAATAATTAATGTTCTGCATGCCTTTTTAAAATCCCACCAACCGTTTCTTTAATAGTGTTGGTGAACACAAAAGCTTTGGGGTCAATTCTATTGATTTCATTTTTCAAACGTCTTACTTCCAATCGTGTCACCACAGTATAAATAATATCACAATCATAATGTTGGTTGTATTGTTCTTTCAAATAACCGCGTTCGCCTTTATAAACCGTAATTCCTTTGTCCAGTTTGTGCACTAAAACAGATTTGATAGCTTCACTTTCGGCAGAAATAATGGTTACGCCAGTAAATTCTTCTAAACCATTGACCACATATTCCGTTGCTTTGGTTACCATATAATAGGTTAAAATGGCATAAAGAGCCGTTTCAAAGCCAATGAAATGAGCCGCAGATAAAAAGATCAACACATTAATTCCCAAAATTACTTCACTCATAGAAAAGCTGGTTCTTCTGAGGGTATATACTGCTAAAATTTCTATTCCATCAAGAGCACAACCGCCTCGCATCCCCAGACCTATTCCTATTCCGAGAAAAACACCTCCGAAAGTTGAAATCAATAATTTGTCATAAAAAAATTCCGGATAAGGGAAAAAAGCAAGAAACAAACCAAACAATACCACACCAATGATGGAACGGACTACAAAGGCTTTACTCATGATTCTGGAACTGATAAAAATAAAAGGCAAGTTGGCAATGATAATTACAAGAGCTATGTTCCAATGGTGAATTTCATGAAACAATAAGGAAATTCCGGTAACCCAACCATCAAAAAAATGATTGGGAACCAAAAAACCACGTAAGGCAAATCCACTCATCCATGCCCCAAAAAGAATATAAAAAAAATCTAAAACATGGTCTTTATTACTTTTTTTTGAGTTCATAAGTTGTTTGATTTATAGTTAGCAAGTTGTTTGACGTATTCCCTCTTTTGTGGCTCTCGGTTTATTTTTGATGTTTTGGTAAAATAGGTGTGTGCTTTTAAAAATTGGAGTTGTCGCTTGTCCCATTCTGCTTTATTCTTTATGCTGTTTTTTTCCAGTAGTTCTTTGTATAATAAATTTCCAATGGAATAAAAATCTGATCTCCCTAAATAATCTAAATCTGCATCGCATACAATTTCCTCCAAAAGTGTTTTCGGCTTTTGAGGGATCATTGTTGCCAAAATGATGTTGCAAATCACTTTAATTGCTTTTGAACTGTATCCGAAAAGCGGTAAACTTTCTTTTGCTATGGCACAAGAAGCCATTTCATGTTCGGTTTCTGAAATCATATAACCACAATCATGATATAAGGCGGCAGTTTTTATCAAAATGGAGTCACTTTCATTGATGTTCTCTTCCAATGCAATTCGTTTGGCAGCGGCATAAACATCCAATACATGACGCAAAGAATGGTAATACAGATTTGGAGAAAGCCCCTCTTCTTGCCTTTTGAGAATATAGGTCTTTGCCCCTTGAAAATCCGGAATGCCTGTCATTTTGTTTTTGGTGTTGAAGTCTAAAAATGAAGAATTGGAATTGACTGTACCCCTACAATTCAAACTAAACAAATTACATTATTATTAACAATAATATTTCAAATGTATAAAAATTTAGTTAAAAACTTGATTTTTACAATCAATAAGTGGACAATGATTAAGCAATATATCTTTTCATCACTACTAGAGAATAGATTTCTGAAAGTGTTTTGGTGAACAAATCCGTTACAATTAGAGATAAGCATGTCTGCATTTGAGTGTAATAAAAAAATATTCTTCCTTTGAGACACCCATGACTCATTCTAAAGACCGACTACCAAACGAATTAATATCCCAGTTCAAAAACAGGATCTCCTAAATCATGAACAGATGCAAAACCACGTAGCAGCATTTTTTCAGCTTGAGGAATAACTTTTCCCATGAGTATTTCCTGCGATACATCGAAGCCATAATATCTATCATGGTTGAGGAACCAAATATCATGTGTACATAAACGTCTATCAATCCTGAAATAAGCGTTTTACCTCTACCGTTTATTATTAGACTTGGGTTCAACGTTCATTGGCGTAACAGAAACTATAGCAATGTGATTAGCTTTAATTAACACATGATGTTGGGTGAGTATAGTTTGATTTTTTCGATCAAAAACCGATACATTTTCAAAGAGAACAGCATCACAAACATCTTAAACAAATCCTATTGTTCCTGATGCAAATACACCTAAAGCACAACTAGCTTTTGTAATGAATAAACCCAAAAAAGAGTAATAAGTTTCTTCATGGAAAAAATATTGAATTAGGTTTAGCATTTAAAATTATAAAAAAATGCAGTCAAACACTAGTTAAAGTGATATAAAAGCATGTGTTACAATGATTTTATTTTTTGAAACGATATTGTGACTTTACAGTTTGTGTGATTTTGGCAATAGCAAAAAATGAAAGGTTATTGGTTCTAACTGATTTCTAAAGATTTTATTTTTTATTTCATTCCAATTTTTATAAAACTAACTGCCGTCAGGCAGGTCTGTATTCAAAACAAATAACAAGAGATGAATAAAAATAAGAAGTCAGAAACTTTAAAAAGCAACTACATCAAAATCAACACGGCAATACCCACAAAAACTAAAATTTGCAACCATTTTAAGAACACCGCAAAACTTTGATTGGAACGAATAAAAACAGTTAAACGATCTGCTATAATACTAACCAATGAAAAAATTACGAAAGCTTGCAACATAAACACAAAACCTAGCAGATAAATCTGTTGGGTAACATTTCCCAATGATTCCACAATAAAACCCGGAAAAAAAGCTAAGAAAAACAAGGTGACTTTTGGATTGAGTACGTTCATAACAAACCCTTGCTTGAACAAGGAAAATAAGGATTTTTGAGTACTTACCTCCTTTGAAACGGCTATAGATGTCGGGGCTTTATAAACTTGAAAAGCAATCCAAAGTAAATAACAAGCTCCTAAAACCTTGATAAACATAAACACCCACTCCGATTGTTTGATAAGTGCAGAAATTCCTAAAGCTATTAAAGTGGTATGCACCAGAATACCCGTAACCAAACCAGCAGCAGTTGCAATGCCATACTTCTTTCCATTAGAAATACTTTGCGTAAGGACGTAAAGAATATCCGGTCCGGGTGAAAGTGTTAAGGCGATGGATGCGAAGAGGAAGGTGAGCATTTTTTTTGGCAAATGGTTTTGGGTAATGGGTAAATGGTAAAAAGATTGCTTTAAACACTTCTCAAAATCCGTTTATTAATCTTTTTAATCAACGCTGGTCCTTCATAGATAAAACCTGTGTAAAGCTGGACTAAACTGGCTCCGGCATTCAACTTTTCAATTGCATCATCTGCTGTATGAATACCTCCTACTCCAATAATTGGAAATGATTTATTGCTTTTTTCACTCAAAAAACGAATCACTTCTGTAGAACGATTGGTTAAAGGTTTTCCACTAAGTCCACCCATTTCTGATTTATTTTCAGCTTGTAAACCTTCACGGGAAAGTGTCGTATTGGTTGCAATTACTCCTGCAATTTTGGTTTCATTAATAATGTCTATAATATCCAACAATTGTTCATCCGTTAAATCGGGAGCAATTTTGAGTAAAATTGGCTTTTGTTTTGGTTTGGTTACATTCAGATTTTGCAAAGTTTGCAATAATTGTGTTAACGGTTCTTTGTCTTGTAAAGCTCTTAAATTTGGTGTATTGGGAGAACTCACATTCACCACAAAATAATCAACATGAGGAAATAAGGCTTCAAAACAAATTTCATAATCAGAAGTCGCTTCATCGTTGGGTGTGTTTTTATTTTTACCAATATTACCTCCAATTAAAACCCCATTATTTTTCTTCAAGCGTTCAACCGCTTCTAAAACACCTCCATTATTGAATCCCATTCGATTGATGATAGCAGAATCTTCTTTCAGTCGAAACAATCGTTTTTTAGGATTTCCTTCTTGAGGTTTTGGGGTTAATGTTCCTATTTCAATAAAACCAAATCCGAAGTTGGACAATTCGTTGTATAATTTAGCATCTTTATCAAAACCGGCTGCCAAACCAACCGGGTTTTTAAATTTTAAACCAAAAACTTCTCGTTCTAATTTTGGGTTTTTAACTTCATAAATTAATTGAAAAAGCTTTCCAAAGCCCGGAATTTTATTCAAAAAACGAATAAGAGAAAACGTAAAATGGTGCACTTGTTCCGGATCAAAACAAAATAAAATTGGTCGAATCAGTAGTTTATACATGGTTGTGGTGTTGTTTGGCAAAAATAGTTAAAATGTGGGGTTTAGAAAATGTTTTTTTGAGGTGGTGTTATGATAAAATTCTATGGTGCTGAGATTAAAAAACACCAAACAGCACAACTCTTGTTTGAACCTTCAGTAAAACATACATTACTATTAACCAATTTAGCAAAAATAAAATACTCACATTGCATAAAAGTTAATGAAGTTGTAACAAAACAGTAGATGTACTACATTTACAAAAACAACGTTACTGCAAAAATTCAATTATTCAGAAAATCTAAACCATGAAAAAAATAATACTCTTCTTGATTTTTCTTTTATTGTTTCAAAACTGTGAAAGCAATGATAATCAAAATACAGACAATACTGTTCAGTTTACAGTACCTGCCACAGAAGACATTATTATGTATGAAATCAACATTGGATCGTTTAGCAACCAAGGAAATATTAACGGCATTACAGCTCGATTAGATAACATCAAAGCCCTGGGGATTAATACAATTTGGCTAATGCCGATCCACCCCATTGGTACACTGAACTCTTTTGGATCTCCGTATTGTGTCAAAAACTATCGCGAAGTCAATCCGCAATTGGGCAACCTTCAGGACCTGAAAACACTTGTAGAACAAGCTCATTTAAGAAATATTGCTATCATTATGGATTGGGTGGCCAACCACACCTCTTGGGATAACCCTTGGATTACGGAACACCCTAACTGGTATACGCAAGATGGTTCCGGAACTATCATTAGTCCCGCAGGAACAAATTGGTCTGATGTTGCAGACTTAAACTTTGATAATGCTGAAATGCGTTTGGAAATGATAGCTGCAATGTCATTTTGGATCAACGAAGTAGGCATAGACGGTTTCCGAT
>JAUXNR010000492.1 GCA_030682755.1 Flavobacterium sp. | reverse complement strand
TACTGACAACAATAAAATAATAAACACTAATAAGTTGTTGAAAAAAAATGTTCATTATATTGCACCTTTTTTGTTAAAGATTTCACTATTGTCCGATAAAAAATGAAAAACACACTACCAGAATTTTATATTGCTGATAATCAGGGTGCTTTTTATGCGTTTTATACATTTTTAAAAAGTAAGCCCCTAGAAAAGCGTTAACTGAACTAAATTATTTTGTTCTCTGCGCCAGTCTCTGTCAGGATGTTCGAGAAATCGCAGTAAATGGATGTAGTTAAACAAATGGATTTTACAAAAACTCACCAAATTTGAAAATGCCCACTTACGTTTTAACATTTTCTGTACTACCGTCATTAATAGATTTGCGATTAATGCACAGTAAATCTGTATTTTAATGGCGTTCTCGTTATCGCCAAGAAAATATCGGAGCGGAAAATTTTGTTTTAGCTGCTTAAATAACAACTCAATCTGCCATCGAAGTTTGTACAAAGCTGCGATTAAATCGGCTCTGAGTTCAAAGAGATTTGTAAGAAATTCGAATTTGCGCTTTAAATTCCTGTCATAAAAAACCACCTTTCGCAGTTTTAGTGTCGAATTTTTAGAATCCCCTTTAACTGTGACTTCAATGATTGAATCGTCTAAAACGCCACTGTGGATATGATCTTCGATTTCAAGTTTTTCACAAACTTCATAGACAGCGCTATCTTTGATGCGTGTAACAAATCCGGTTCCCGTGTCGCAGAAAAGCTTAAATGCCTTATAATCATTGTATCCCTTGTCAAAAACATAAATTGTGTTTGGGTCTGGCCTAAGTTTGCTCAATAGAATATGGTCGTGTGTAGTAGCAGCTGTAAACCAAAGCATTCTGGGGACTGCTTCATCAACATTAATGACTGTATGAACTTTGATTCCCCCTTTCCGCTTTCCCGAAGTCGGTTTTCGGCCAACGCAATGCAATATATCCTTGAATAAACTAATAGTTGTGCTGTCGAAAATCTCTATTTGTCTGTGTATGATATCTTTAATTCGGCTGTCCGACAACAAGTAACCATATTTACGTAAAAGATTGTTGTAAATTGAACAAAACACATCTGAATGACGTCTCTTGTTTGCGTCGGAAAGTGTGCTTCTGTAGGGGATGTTTTCAAGCTTAAAATGCTTTGTTTTGCCCGATAAGCCAAGCATTGCGCCTGCAACCTCTCGTAAAGAAGTACATTTTGCAAAAGCGCAAAAAAGCATACTAATCAGATGATCTTTCGTGGTGAAGCGTTTGACATAACGATCAGAGCAGTGTTTCTTGGCCGATTGCGATATAATCGAAGAATCAATTAAAGAAATGAGCTGTCCGAAAACAGATTGACCGAAAAAATGAGTAGTTTTGTCCATAGTAGAAAGGTTTTTGGCGAAACAAATCTACTAAAAAAAATGAAAGGGGGGCGAGAGCCCTCCTTTCTAAAAGTTTTATCGGACAATAGTGATTAACAATTAACAATTAACAATTAACAATTACCCATTAATCATTAACCATTTTTCCCTATATTTGCACAAAGCATTACAAAATGAGAATAGTCAACCCACTCTACGACACCGCTTTTAAATACCTGATGCAAAATGAAAAGTTTGCAAAAAAGGTGCTGTCGGTTATTTTAGACGAAGAGGTAGAAGTGGTACATTTAAGCCAGCAAGAAACCATATACCCCGACCCCAAAAGACAACTTACGCTGTTCCGACTCGACTTTAAAGCCGTAATACGCGAACCCGACGGAACTCGTAAAACCATTTTGGTTGAACTGCAAAAATCGAAGTACGAAACCGACATTCAGCGTTTCCGACACTATTTAGGTTCCAGTTACATGGAAAAGCCTAAAAAGGACGTTGTTGAAGAAGAGCAAGAACCATACTCCGGCATGTATCCCATTGTAACCATCTATATTTTAGGC
>JAUXNR010000482.1 GCA_030682755.1 Flavobacterium sp. | reverse complement strand
TGATCTCCCGCTTCAAACGCGTTGAGTAAATGCTCAGTTAATGCCATTGAAGGTGGAGGACCAGTCAAAAAGATAAATGTGGCTCCCTCTAATGTATTTCTCCCGTTTGCTTGGGGTAATAATTGCCAAATAGTACTCGGGCTTTGAATTAGAAATGTATTGTTCATACTTGCCGGTAACGTAAATGTTCCTGTTTGATTTAAAATATAAGAAGCTTCATTTGCAGCTTCTGCCCAATTCTGATTGTATAAATAAACTCTTGCGAGTAAAGCTGCTGCAACGGATTTGTTGGGTCTTACTCTTGTACCTCCGAAATAATTTTCGGGCAACAATGATTTAGCATTTTCCAGGTCAAGTATAATTAGGTTGTAAATTTCCTCTGTTGACAATCTTGCCACCGATTGGTTTTGGCGGTAGTCTGTTGAAGTTATGTAGGGTATGTCTCCAAATAGATTGACTAAATGAAAATGAATTAAGGCTCTAATGAATAGAGCTTCACCTTTTAATTGATTTTTATTTTCTTGGGTTAGTGTTTCAGAATTCTCCACACCTATAATGACTGTATTTGCTGCATAAATGTTGTTGAAACTATTGTTCCACCATGTTTCAATTGTAGCCGTTGTTGGTAAAAGTGTATTGGAGTAAAAGAAATTTAAGGATGAACTTGGCGGTCCAAAAAAATCTAATTCATCTGTGTAGGCACCCAGTGAAGCACCCAATCCCATGTTATTGCCACTTAATATACCATTATCTCTAATTTTTGCATAAATGTCAACCATTGCTGCATTTGCCGTTGTGTAATTTTCAAAAACGAAAGGTGTATTTAATTGTGATGTTGGAAGATCAACTTCGAGGAATTCATCACATCCGAAGAGGGTTAAAAATAATATGATTGACCATTGCCACCCAATCAGGTGTTTTTTTGAGGATTGTTTTTTTATTGTTTCCATCTGTGTTTTCTATTTAAAAAGTTAGTTGTATTCCACCGGTTACTACTTTTAGCGGTGCTAAAAAACCACTGCTTATGAATTCGGGATCTGCCCCTCTGAACGAGGTAATGGTTAAGAGGTTTTGGGCTTCTATAAAAAATTTACAGTTTGTCCCGAATGACCACTTTTGCGGCAGGGTGTAATTGATGGATAGATTTTTGAGTCTGATAAATGATGCATCAGTAATTACAGCATCACTTTGGATGTATTTGTTAAATGCATCGACAGTTTGACCATTTGCCCCACTACTGTATTGTTGTACCACAGCATTGTCTCCCGGATTTTGCCAGCTATTAAGAACAGATGTAGGTTGGTTTTGAAATGTTCCAGGCATGCCTGATGTAAATTCAGCATTAAAGTTCTTTTGATTTACAAATTGGAATAGAAAGTCAAGTTGCCAATTTTTAAAAGTTAATTGATTTTGTAAACCACCAAAATATTTTGGATTTAAATCTGCCACCATTTGTCTGTCACCTACTGCGTTAATTTGACCATCGTTGTTTAAATCTGCAAAAGTGTAAATTCCAGTTTCTGAGTCGATACCCGTGTATTGATATACTTTTCGGATATTTAAAGGTTGCCCAATAACGTATTGGTTTTGGAACGTTGAGGCTTCTAAATTTGGGAAAGCGATTAATTCATTTTTGTTGAATGAAACATTGTAGTTTGTAGTCCAAGAAAAGCTTTGTTCTTTAATGTTGATTGTTCTGAGTGAAAACTCAATTCCACGATTCTGTACTTCTGCGTTGAGGTTACCTAAGATGCTCGGGAAACCTGTGGTTCCTGGAAGCGGAATGCCGATTAGTTGATTAGAAGATTTGTTAGCATACCAACCAAGCGTGAAAAAAATCCGGTCGTTTAAAAATCCTGCTTCCAGAGCTATCTCTAATTTTTGGTTTGTTTCCCAAGCAAAGTCAGGATTATAAAGCCTAGACGGTTGGAGACCATTTACACTGCCGTAATTTGCTGTAGATGTTGCATAGGTGTCTAAAAATTGGTAGTCTCCAATTTGGTCATTTCCACTACTACCATAACTCATTCGTAATTTTCCAAAGCTCAAAATATGTGCGTGTTTTTTGAGTATTGCTTCCTCTGTAAATATCCATGCTACACCTATGGCGCCAAAATTTCCGTATTGTTTGCCCGGACCAAACCGACTTGAACCATCTCTTCTTCCTGTTACATTTATAAAATAACGGTCAAGCAGCGAGTAGTTAAGGCGACCAAAAAAAGCATTGTATTTATAATCTGATTCTATGTAATGAATTAAATCAACCGATGAAGCAGCAGCCGGATTGTAAATTAGACTATTGCTACTGAATCCTGAGGCTTCTTGGAGATTATTAAGTCCTTTTTGCTGTTGAAATGTAGCACCAAGCAGGACATTTGTTTTGCCGTATTTCCAAGTAGCATCCCAAGTTATTTGTGGCTCGATAATCCACGATTTTCTGGTATTTGTGGTTGAGGTTAGTGTGGAGAATTCCGGACCTGCTTCATAGGCAGGATCAAATAATGTGGAGGGTTGTGTTCTGGTCTCGCTGTGTTTTAAGTCTGTGATTCCGAAGTTTGATTTGAGTTCAATTCCAGGATAGACCGTATAACCTAGCGTTGTATTTAATATAAAATCTGTTGTGTTGGTTAGGTATTTACCCTCCAATATTGCTAAAGGGTTTTCCCAGGTACTGTTTTCCCAATTTAAAGAACCATCTTCTTGATAAAGAGCAGGTGCATTTGGGGCTAAGGTTCTGGCCACTCTACTTAAATCGTTTGCCGGTTGATTGTTGTTTTGGTTGGTGTATGCCGAAGCAAGGTTGATTTTGAATTTATTGCTTATTGAACTGTGGTTTACGTTACTACGAATTACGCCACGTTTATAACCAAAATTGCCCGGAAAAACAGTAGTTTCTTCATGATGGGTTCCGCTAACTATGAATTGAGTTTGGGCATTACCACCAGACACCGTTGTTTGGACATCTGTGAAATCAATTGTCCCTCCTACTAATTCTTTTTGCCAATCGGTGTAACGGTTTTGATCCCAAGTGTCGTTGATGTCGTAGGCAGTTGCAGGATAGTTAGTGATACCATCGTTTGCAAATGCTTGAGCTCTCATTGCGAGATATTGTTCTGTATTTAGCAAATCGAGGAATCGGGTTACTTTTCCGCTTCCTTTGGAAAGATTTGTTGTGAATTGTGTTTTACCTTGTTTTCCTTTTTTTGTTGTTATAAGTACGACCCCATTTGCACCTCGTGACCCGTATATGGCAGTGGCATCTGCATCTTTGAGGACTTCTATACTTTGGATGTCGTTGGGATTGATGCTATTCAGTGGGTTTGCCAGCGTTGGTAAAACACCTGTAGATCGACCATTTCCAACCACTTCTGATGAGTATGGAATTCCGTCTATGAGGTAAAGCGGACTATTACCGTCTGCCCGAAGACTGTTTTGTCCTCGTATTTTTATTTCGAAACCTCCACCGGGAACACCACTGGTTTGGGTAATGTTTACTCCTGTCATTCTACCCTGCATGGTTGCGAGGAGATTAGTGACGGGTTGGGTTTCGACATCTTTTGCGGTGATGCGGGAGATACTACCCGTCCGCTCCTTATCTTTTACGGAGTAGTAACCCGCATTTACTATGACTTCTTTAAGTTGAGTTGTGTCTTCTTCTAGTTGTATATTAATTATCATTTGGTTATTTACTGATATTTCAACAGTTTTATAACCCATATAAGAAAACACTAAAACATCATCTGTATTCGCTTGAATTGTAAATTTTCCGTTCTCATCAGTAAGAGTTCCGGTAGCTTTGCCTTTGATGAGCACGTTTACACCAAATAAGGAACCTTGTCCATCGGTTACGATGCCCGTGATAGATTGTTGAGGTTGCTGTATTGCTAAGAAAGGAGTTGCTTGTGAAGCAAAGTAGATAAAGTTAAAAGCAATTAACCATAAATACTTTAAATACCTACTTCTTTGGTAAATTAAAAATTTATTCATATACTTGATTAGTTAAATGAAACATTAGTTTTGTTTGTCTGGCTTCCTAACGAGTTTGGCGACGAGGTGGGAAGTCTTTTTTTATATATAATTGGCATTATTCCATAGGCTAGTTGTTTTGATTAGGTAGCAAATTGGTTAAATAAATTTTCTTATTACCTACGGACGCCACTAACTAAACCAATTTATTAGTCGCCCGCAGGTGGATATAAGAAAGCTATATTGCGAATTCAATTAAAATGAAGTAGGCTTTGAATTTTTCTCGGAAAGTAAAACGCATAAAAAAGCGTGGAACTCTACTTACCGACTTGGGGTACTGGCATACCTTGGAACGATAAGAGAGCCCACGCCATGGTCGTGAGCATCCTTGCTTATCATCTTGTTCCATTTAAACGCCAGTTTTCAAGTCAAGATTCAAAGCGAATGCTTCAATGTTTTTTTTGAAGAATCGCAAAAATACTAATCCTTTTGATTAGAATTATACAAATATAATAAAAAATAATTATTGTTCGCTTTAGCGAACACTTTTTTTATTCTAATTTTCTTATTTTGTTAAAATTGTTAAAGAAAAGATGCTGGAAAAAAACACGAATAATAATGGATCAAACAGAAATATACTTATCAATAAGCATGTTTGTAATTTCATATCTAAAAAATGGATTTTAAATAGACTTGATTCAAAAGGTAAAGAAGTTACAAGAAGGCAATATGCTAAAGATTGTAATTTAGCAACCTCAACTATAACAAAAATTCTTGTTCCAGATGGTTACAATATTCCATTATCGACAATAAATAGTATTTGTCAAAAAGAAGGTATGCCCTTATCAGAATTTTTTCTTGAGTTTGAAAAAATATATGGAATATCAATTATGGATGAATTCTTAAATAAAGGGAAGAAGAAACGATAAAGAAGTAAATTATTAGAAGCTCTTTAAAACATCACCCAAAAACAAATACCCGGAAAGATGCTTAGGCATCTTTTTTTATTTAATATCTTAAATTTTAAGAAATCTTAACTTAGTTTTTAATTAAAAATACGGGTTTTCCCGTATTGATGCGTGTTCATTTGAATTGTAAATTTGTTTAGCAACGTTTGTTGTGTTCTGTTTAGCAATAATATACATTAGTTGTACAACACTTTATAAAACAACTTTACTGCAATAAAATATCATTATGTCTTTAAAAAATGCCATAACTGCAACGAAAGCTATAGAAACCTTAGAAAATTACTCTATAAGTGATTTGATAGGTGTGGAAATTAATAGATTTGACATTGAAAATCCAAGAGAAATACAAATATATTCTGATGAAGGATTTTGGCGGCAAATATTAAGTGGTGAAGAAAATTGGGAGTGTGAATTTTTATTAAATAACCTTAATTTATCAGAACATATTGCTCGTGTTCCTGGGTTGTATTTTCATAAGGACTCAATCCATTTTAGAAATATAGATAATAGTCAAATAGAATATGTTAGCGATAAATGGACACATTATACTCCTCAAGGAAAATCTCAAAAAGTATTAAGTGGAATAGGTACTCTAAAATTGCCTCCAAATACTAATGGTTGGAGAATAGCATGTGTAAGTCATGGGAGTAATTCATCTTTAGGAATTCCTGTTCTAATAAGTGAGGAAGTGTGGAGATATTTTAAGCTCAAAGAAGGAATAAGGATTTCACATATGAAAGCCAAGTGGGTACAGATGGACATTAACTGGGCAAGCAGATTTCCTTCCGTTCGGGGAATACCAAAAGGTTACTTAAAAATTGACAACCCCAACCAAATCAAAACAAAGGATGATATCTTTCCAACAATTTATCATCCATACACAATAATGGAATATGAAAAGTCTGGTTCTTTGTTATATGACTTTGTATATGTAACTGTTGATTCTTCTGATTCTAACTATAAGAATGATATTAGACTGTTTCTTGAAGAGTACAAATATTTGAAAGACAGAAATGGCAAATATTTGATAGAACCATTTATTAATGAGCCTCTACTGAATGAAAGTGATGTTATGTATTCATCTCCTGAAGAACTAAGGCAAACGAACTCTTCTTCCGTTTCTCATTTATTCTTATTGACAGAAAGGATTAAAAGTGAATCTTTCAATTATTTTACTATTGAAAAAATAAAAGAATTTATAGACAACTACTTAGAGTTAGATGATTTGAAGATATGTTCAAACGAAATAATAATGAGTCCTAATTTATGGTATCAAGGGAAAAAATTAGTAGATGAATCTGCAAACTTTCTACAAGAATGTGTCAAAAAAAATAAAGTCGAAGAACTTGTTGATAATTTAATAAAGTATGGTTTAAATCGTGAATAATCATGGGGGTATGGAATAATAAACTTACAGAGCTAAGAGATATACTAATTGATCTTTACCCTGATAAAGAAGATGGGAAATTGATGGTTGATATGGTAGACCTCCCAAAAGGGTTTGTCGCTTTTAGTGACAAATCTAGAACAAATTGGCATAATATTTTAATTGAGGCAAATAAACGAGATAAAGTAAAAGATATAGTTCAAATAGCTGTCGATGATTTTCCCGAAATAGATGATTTGAAATCCCTTTTTAAAGAAGTAGAAAATATGGATTCACTGAATTCCATTAGGAATTTACGTGGAAACATAAAAATTGTTGATGTCGAAAAAACAGCAAAGAATAATGCGTTAATCAAGATAGCTTCCAATATTGATAAAGCAATCGAAAAATATGATTTACTTGTTCCAAATAGAAAGGGACTTGAAAAAATAATTGGAGAAGATGATTTAATAGACATAATGAGTTGGCTTGAAAATGCTATAAAACAATCAAAAGCAATTTGTAAAGTTGAAACAGAAGACGGTGAAACCGGAACAGGATTTCTATTGAATGGTGGTTTTTTGATTACTAATAATCATGTCATATCAAGTGAGAGGATTGCGGATAACTCGAGAATTATTTTCAACTATAAGACTGACAAGGAAAACAATGTGATGAATCAGGTTATCTACCAACTTGATTCTTCCAAATTTATAACTAGCTCTGAAGATGAGTTAGACTATACAGTAGTTAAAGTTAAAGACAATATAGAAACTCCTATATCAGAATGGGGATTTGTAGAATTAGAATCATTCTTCAATCCTAAAATTGGGCAAAAAGTTACAATTATTCAACATCCTAATGGTAATTACATGAAAATGGCATTGCCCGATGACATTATAAGCGTATGGAGAAATTATCTTTTTTATAATACTGATACACGAGAAGGTTCGAGTGGATCTCCTGTTTTTAATAAAAATTGGAAAGTTGTGGCACTGCACCATGCTGGTAAAAATGAACAATCAGAAGATGGAGGATTTCAAATTAATGAAGAAGGTGATATTAGACCATCAAATAGAGGAATTTTAGTTAAAAGAATATTAGAAGATTTAAAAGAAAGAAATTTTAACAATAATTTTTAAAAATATCACTTATGAAAAATCCGATAACTATTGAAGACTTAAAAGCTTTACTAAATGATGAGAACAAAGTAGCTGAAACTATGGAATTCTATTTTGAATATGTTCCTACAGGTCCTTTTACAGGTGAATATCAGCTTAAAAGCCATATTCAGATTGTCAAAAACTACAATTTCCAAACCACTGGAGTTGTTGAATCCGCTCCTTTATTTAATATCAAAGAAAAATTATTAAACGATGCAAATAATATTGCAAGAAAACAGAGAGATAAACTGTTTTTAAAACGGAAAACAGATAGAAATCGTAGAATACTTGTAACAGAGGGAGATTCGTGGTTTCAATATCCTAGATATAAAAAACTTGGTATCACACTATCTAAAGAAGTAAAGGATGTAATAGACTATATCATAGAAGAGCCTGGGTATAATGTAAAAAGTTTAGATGCTGCAGGTGATGTGATTAGAAATATGTTTCACTTAAGTGAATATATAGACGCAATAAGACAATATAAACCCCAAGCTTTCATTTTAAGTGGTGGAGGGAATGACTTCTTTGAAGTATTTCCCAATATGGTTACACAAGGTAATTCTGATTCAATTGACACTTATTTGAAAATTAGTTGGAGCACTGAAATAAAGGTTATCGAAACTTACTATAAAGGTCTTTTAGAAATACTGACGAAAGAATTCCCTGATTTACCAATTATTCTTCATGGCTATGACTATATAATGCCTCGTCCGGATGGTAAATGGATAGGAAAACCGATGATAGATAGAGGAAAATTAAATTTGGATAAAGATAGAAAAACATTAATTAAACTGATTATGGATAAATTTAACCAAATGATACTTGATTTATCTAATGAATATAGTAATGTTTATTTTATAGACTTGCGAAATACTGTCCCGCAAGATGATAGCTTTTGGCATGATGAAATTCACCCTAATGATCACGGATTTAGACTAGTTGCTGATAAATTTATTTCAAAGTTAAAGTCATTAGGAATCTAAAAAGTATTAATAATTAAAATGTTACACATCAATAACATTACTAAAATCGAAAATAACAGAAGTAATTCAAAACATTTAATTCAATTAAATAATAGTATTTATTTGTTAACATTTATAACAAAATTTATCACTATTTACAACTAATAGGAAATTAGCTGACATTCAGAAAACCATAAAATTAGATTAGGATGCATAAAAAAGAATAATTAGAATTAAGATTATAAGAGTAAAAAAGTTATATAATTAGAAATGAAAAGCAGTATTAAAATTTTGAGAATAACAACGATATTTATATTAATGTCAGTACAGACTTATAGTCAAAAGTGTAAATATGATTATCAGAAAAAGGATGAAATCACAGGAGAAGAAACCAAAGGTAGTACTTTTGACGTAAAACGCGGGTGGAAATTAGGATTAAACAAAAATGGAAATCAATACTCCATTGGAATGCTTGTTCAATTTGATGGAAACCTCAGAGATATCATAACACCGGAAAACACAATTATCTTCAAACTTGAAAACGGTGAAATAATTACAGTCAATGCAAATCAGAACTATGTTCCAACAGCACAAGCTACCCAATTTGGAATTGTATCAATGTATAATGCCCGATACAACATCACCAAAGATGATTTGAAAAAAATTGCATCTTCTTCTTTAATATACATTAGAATAGGAATAGGTCTCCAAACTTATGATGAAAGTATACCTTCCAAGAAAGGAAAGTCTTTTCTGGACCAAGCGAATTGCATTTTGTAATAAGATATGATTAGGAGATATTTATCCTTTCTGAGTAAATACTATTTGGTTAATAAATGTTAAATTTTAAAATTTAATATCTCGTATTTGACAAATCCAATTTTTTGGAACTCGATTGAATAATTTGCAATAAAAATAGCATTAACAGAATTGAAAACACTCATTTGAAATTACAAGAGATATAAAATTTGATGTCAATTTAAAGCAAAATAAATTTAAAATTCTGAATTCAAGATTACCTTTTAAACAAAATCACAAATTAATAGTTGTTTTTTGATCAACACATTCCTCCTTTATAGCTTGTCTGTTTTTCTACAAAACGATTATCCTCCAAACATCAAAAAATTATTTTTTTCATTTTACGGATTCTCCGTAAAAAAAAGTTATTCCAAAGAATACATTTGTATCCAACATATGCGTCATATAGCCATTTATATATAGAGAGTAGATAAAAAATAGAAAAATAAGTTTAAAAAACAAAACTATTAAAATACGGGAAAACCCGCATTGACTCAAATATATATAAGTAGTAATTTTATCGAATTAACTACTTTTTCTTGTAAAAGTGTATTTTTTTAGCATTAAATCAATAAGTTATGATAAATTATCTTCCGCCCAACCCCGACATCAATGATCCAAATCAGGTATCTGCAATTCATGAGGCACTTATTTACATCGATGTTCCTTTTGATACTAAAAGTCAAGACTATATAGACAAAAAGTATGGTGCTTACTCTCGTGAGGTGGTTTCTAGATTTGAAAAGGAAAATGGTTTAAAATACAGTAATGATGGAGAGTTCCACGAAATTTCAGCAAATCTGATTAATGCTAAAATCTACAACAAAAGAACTGAATCACCAGAAAAAACAATTGAATTATTTCAGATCTTGCGGAAGATTGGATTCAATGTTAGTCGAAAAGTTCTTTCTAAAGGCGAGATTGACCTTCCAATGGTTGAAACGATAAGAGCTTTTCAGAATCGAATGTTTCTTACTCCGATGGGATTTCCCGATAAGAAAACGGAAAAACTACTATATCATTTCAATCAAAATCCATTCCCTGAATACCTCCAATACAAGCCAACTTCAAAATTAAAAAGAATTACCCATAATTTGGATTTTAGCAGCACGGGGACTCAAGTAAGGAGACTTCACAAAGCACTTGCTGCTCTGGGTTATTTAATTGAAATACCCGAATATAATACACTATACTACGGAAAGTCAACAATTGAGGCTGTAAAAATGTTGCAGCGTAGTGTAAACATTGGTGTTGACGGACGCTTAAATACCAGAACAGCTGTTGCTCTTTCAAAAGCTCTGGATGAAAAAATACCGGGTATCATTGAGCAGGAAACTACATATAGAGTACGCGGTACGATTCGTGACAAAAATTTTGAACCTATTAAACAGTGTAGAGTAGAAATATATAATAATCGCTTTTTAGAAAAGCCAGTTCTTCTTGGCGAAAGGAAAACTTTTAAAGACGGCTTCTATGATATAATATATAGCCCCTACTTAAACGATAATGGTGAAGTAGATTTAAAAAATAATAGTCTTACCATAAAAGTTAAGGACATGGAGGATAAAATCCTCACCGAAGAGATTATTTATAATCCTCGCCCAGTACATTATTTTAACTTTACAATCGAACATTCACGGAAAACTTATCTTGGAAAAAGCTTGTACAGAATTCTAACTGGAAAATTGCTTTTTATTCGTGATTTCCAAGGTGAGGGTTTGAAATGGTTTATTGAACTCCGCGAAGATAAAACCGAAGGGCTTACTAACCTGTCCAATAAAACCGGTATAGAAATCAATACGGTCATGAAACTGTTTTTAGCTTTTCGTATTTCCGACATGATTATCAGAGATTATCCTGACATCGAGGGCAGACATAATATATCACCACCCATTACTTTTGCTTTGCTGTTTGCCGGAAATACAATCCTGCCTGATAATATCCTTCCAGACGAAGGAGATAATTGGGATGAGTGGTTAAAGGATATGGAGCAAACACTCATAAGAAATTTATCACTTCTAAAGCCCAATAGCTTATTAACTATATTTGAGGGTGCGTTGCGTAATCATATTATTGATATCACATACCAACCGCTGATAGGTGAACTGGCAGAAACAACTATACCACAACTAGGTGATTATGTTATTCTTGCTCAGCCATTAAATATTAGAAATGCTGCCACGTTGGATTCGGTATTTGACTTCGCAGGTGTTAACAAAACGAATAAGGTATCACTCGCCCAAAGCTTTATTGCAAATCAAGGTTTTACTGAAGATTTTTGGAGACAGGCACGTGAAATACTTCCATCTGGTACCTACGATAAGCTACAACTCAACACTGAATATGGATATCTGGTTGATTACGAAAATTACAATACGGATATTATTACTCAAAAGCTAGTCGATTCATCCCTTGAAGGTGCGTACAAAATTGCGGAACTTTCGCGATCGGACTGGAAAAGAGTGATTGTAGACGAAAATATGCATATCCCCGCGTATCCTGAGAATGAAAGTGAAGAATCTCCTTTGGATCGATTCGCTGGAGAACTCTATCTAAAAACAATCCTACGTTATCCTTCGCTAAGCTTTGTAAGCCATATCGAAGAAAGTAGCAGTACTGGTTTGCCAAACCTACAAGATATTAAGAATTTGCTGAAGCCTAGGCCACGATTTAACTTTATCGCTCAAGATCTTGATCCCTTTTTCCAAGATATCAGTGCTGGAGAAGAGTTAAAAGAACAAATTTTATTAGTACAGCGGGTTCAAAATTATACTCTTGAGGGTAATCAGGGTAATATATTATTAAAAAACAAATTCCATTCAGCAGCACAAATAGTTAACTATAGAAGGGATGCTTTCCTTTCCAAAATGATGGAGGCAGGTATGCCTAAGAATACGGCGAAAGATATTTTCAGGCAAGCAGAATATAATTATGCTAAGCTTCTTTCTTTTTTTAGTGAATTTAGCCCACAGACCAACCAGACCAATCCTACTGTTCTTCAGGCACAAGGTCTGCAACCCCGTCAGGATCAAGCAGATTTCATGCGTAGTTTCTCTGCCAGTACCATTCCTAACCTTGAGAACCTTTTTGGATCATTCGACTCTTGTGCTTGCTCTGAATGCCAGTCTGTAGTTGGAGCTTCCGCATACCTTGTTGATATAATCCGCTTTTTGCAATCAAGGATTGCCAAGCCTTCTGTTCCAGGCTCTACAGAAACTGTTAAAGATATTTTGCTAAGACGCAGACCGGATTTGGACTATATCGAATTGAGTTGTACTAACACTGATACACCAATACCTTATATTGATATTGTCTGTGAAGTTTTGGAAAATGCAGTGGTCTCAGTAGCAGGTGTCTTACCTCCTCCTGAGGTCGCATATGACCACCAGACCCGATTATCAGCAAAAGAACTACGGGCTTTCCCTGAATATTTAAATAAAGATGCTTACAACTATCTTTTAGAACAAATATATCCGTTGCATAGTCCGATATTTAACCTTTGGCAGGAAAATACTCGCCTCTACCTCGCTCATTTAGGAAGCCCTTGGTGGAATTTTATGCAGATATGGCAAAACCAGCAATCACTTTCTCCTCGTCCGCGGAGAATTGCCGCAGAATATTTTGAATTTTCTTCACTAGAGGAATCAATTATTGATAATTCATATCTCAATGACCATACTTTGGAGGAAATGCTCACAATCATGTGGAACATTGACTTTACTAATACCGTACCTGACCATGTAACAGTAGACTGGTTTTTAGAAAAGACTAAACTAAATTATGATCAACTTTTACTACTACTTCAGACTGATTATATAAATATTACACCACCTGCTGATCGTATAAAAATTGTACATCCTTTAGGTGATGATGCTGACCCTTGCAACACTTCAACTCAAGAATTGGTTAACCTTTCTCTTGATCGGTTTGACAGAATTCAGCGATTCTTAAGACTTTGGCACCATACATCATGGACCATGTGGGAACTTGACATTTTGCTACAAAATTTTGTGATTGCTCCTCAAATATCAAGCACTGATCCTATTAATACTGTAACTATCGTCAATCTGATGAAGTTTTCGGAAATACAGAAGCAGCTAAGGCTTACAGTTGAGGAATTATTGACTTTCTGGGGAAATATCAACATAAAAAATTATCGTACCACCGATAAAGAGATTAACTCGCTTTATAAAAGACTTTTCTTAAACCTGTCCTTTGTAAATCCAATCGCTGGAGACTATAATGCTTTAGCGTATGACCCAGGCGTAACACCTGTACCTCCTACTTTTACTGCGGAACGTATAAAATTACTAAGTGCATCATTGGCTTATCCCGAGGTAGAAGTCAGAAAAATATTGGCTTATTTTGATAACCCTGTTTCTGGTGATCCTGAAAACGCCCCATTCTCCCTTGAAGCAATAGCTTATGTATACCGATATACTACGTTATTGAAAAAATTAAAAATCAGTTTCACAGACTTTATAACGTATGTTACCATAGGAAATGAATTCCCTTTTGATGGAATCAGTAACGTAGAGCAAACCCTTGCTGATATTCAGTTTATGAGATCCGTAAATAAAGACTTCTCGCTATGGGAATATGTATTGAGCGGATCCAGCGATAACAAAAATATCTTGAAGCCCGAGACAATTTTAAGGCTAATGCAGGAATTAAGAACTGTTATAAGTACAGCTGCCACAGAACTTGAAGATGCTTCTAATATTGAGCTCAGTAATTCCGAACAAGCAACACTATTGTTCCAACGCCTACCACAATTCCAGAATTTAGGACAGATACAGATGGCGATAGACTTTGTAGAAGGTCGATCAATTTCAAATCCGCCACAATATCCTGATCCTGTAAACCCTGAGAATGTCAGAGAGGTATTCTTCAATGAGTTTTTTGCACCTTTCATACCAAAATCGGAATGGCCAAATGCACTAGACACTCAATTTGCCCAATCATCGACACCATTACCTGAATCAGAAATAGAAGCACGCTACGATTATCTTTTTGGTTATCTGAGATCTTTTGCACTACAACTGTCTTTCAGCCAGATTTTATCCCGTCAACTTACTATCGGTTTGGATAAGACAGATGTCCTGCTTCAGGATATCCAAATTCCAACACCCTCAACTGACAGTAGTATTATCGCTGTACTTTTTGCTCTGACTTCAGATTTGGTAGCAAGAGATTCCGAA
>JAUXNR010000020.1 GCA_030682755.1 Flavobacterium sp. | reverse complement strand
ACTTTTTATTTCTAAATCGGCATATAAAACTTTTAACAAGGAACTTTTTCCGCTACCGGTTAATCCAATTAAATAAACAAATTCACCGGTTTCTACGTGTAGATTTACCTGGGATAATACGAGATGATTTTGTTGAAAAACATCAATATTATCTAATTTTATAACATTTACAGCCATTACAATTCTAATTTTTTTATTTCGCCAAAAGGAATTTCATTTACTACTTGTAAGATGTACTCTGCTTTATCAGCCAATCCAATTTTCTCTAACGCTCTTTCAGGTCTATCCAATCTAAAATAAGCCAACAAAGTAAATTCATTATCGCGGAGTTGAACATAATCTGGTATTTTGGCAACTCCCTTTACTTTTAATACATACATTGTTTCAAAAATAAGATTTTGAGCATGGTTTACAGCCTATTTTGAAAGATTGTGCAAAAATTGCAAAGTATCTATTCCATCGGCATAATCCCAAAGTTCCGGTTCTTGCGATTTACCAAATGGCAAACTGCCGGCAAAAAATCCGTCTTTACTTACCACACATTGAATTAAATCTGCATCCTTCTTTAATTTATTTTCTAAAGCTTTTTGATCGGAATAATACTCGAAATACAACGAACTCATTGGCGAAGCATGCGATTCGTTTTCGCTAAGCATTAAAAAAAGATTTTGGTAGTATTTTACTTTACCCATGATTAACAAGGTAAGATTATAATCAAAGTTGTTGGCATATTTATTATGCTGGATGATTTCTTTGTATCCTTCTATCCCGTCGAAAAAAGGAATAAAATCATATCCTTCCGGAACAAAAAGTTTAGAAACATTTCTGCATCCCATGCCAAAATATCGGAATATATCTTTTCCTAATTCCAGAAAATCTGAACCATTTTCTTCTCCGTTCAGGATGGCTATGGAGTTTCTGTTTTTACGGATGATGTGTGGATATTTCCCAAAGTAATAATCAAAAAAACGGGCACTGTTGTTACTACCGGTTGCTATTACCGC
>JAUXNR010000468.1 GCA_030682755.1 Flavobacterium sp. | reverse complement strand
ATAGCATCTTTAACTTCAATTTGAATTTTGTGTTTATCAGGATATAATAATTTTAAACGCTGTTTTAAATTGTCAATTCCAATACCTACAGTCTCATTAGATTCTCGTTCTTCAAAGTTATTTTCAATATCAAAATGGATTATACCTTTATCAATATTCATATTAATATAAACATAAGCATTCTCTGTTAAGCGTTCTACGCCATGCTTAAATGCGTTTTCTAAAGGAATAATGAATAGCAATGGGGCAATTTGATAATTCAAGTCCTGAGAATGATTAAAAACAATATCCACCCTTTTTTGATATCGTAGTTTATGCAATTCAATGTAATTCTTTAAATATTCTATTTCATCCTTTAACGACACAACATCTTCTTTTCCCATATAAATGGTATAACGCATGATGTCAGATAGTTTTAAAACAACACTTGGGGCATCATCTGATTTCTCCATTATTAAACCATATAGATTATTTAAAGTATTGAAAAAAAAGTGTGGATTAATTTGACTTTTCAATAACGATAATTCTGCTTTAGCTTTTTTTGATTCTACGGTTTTTAACCATTTCCATTGCTGGTAAAACCAAATTAAAAGTAACACAAAAAAGGGAACTGTCAAGATGATTTTAATCTCTTTTTCTTGCTGTAAGTAACTATTTATATCATCAATATAAACTCGTATATAATAAAAATAACCTAAAGCCAAGACATAAAAGCTAATTATAACTAATGCATATTTCTTAAAATACGAAGGTGCTATAATGGAAAAAAAGAATAATCCAACACCAACTAATCCTATAAAAGTTATTGGATTGTCCACTATTTTGGAATTCACATCATTTATAAGGATGACTAAAATAATAATAATCAGGGTAATTAACTTTAGACTAGTGCCTTTATGTTGTTTTAAAAACGAAAAATAATGAATAGGCAATGAGATTAGTAACCAACTAAAAATAAAACTCAGTGTGTTTGCTAATACTGATGAATTGTCAATATGAATAAAATCAAAGTGTAATAAAATAAATACTAGTATCCGATGGATTAACAATCCATATATAAAGGCTTTGTATTTTTTAAGAAATGTAATCATGGGTCAAAATTAATGATAATTGTCTTTTCTTACATTACAATATGCACCAACTCCCTTAAAAGTAGCGCAAACGCCATTCTTTCTTACTTCAAATAGATTTGAGTACATTTATAAATCGTATAGGACAATTTTCTATGCGTTCATGACAAATACTTTACAGCGTTTTAGTTTACCAATATGTTTGCTGAAAATTATAAACATTAAACTTAAAAATTATGAAAACCAATTTTAAAATTATGCTTTTAATGCTACTTGTAACCATGCAGAACCTAAAAGCACAAGACCAAGAAAGCGAGTTAAAAACAAAAGAAAAGAATGACATTATATCTTCAATAAAAACACACCTTGAGGAATCCTATATTGATTTAGACCTATCAAAAAAAATGATAATTGAACTGGATAAAAATTTAAAGTCTAATAAGTATAAGAAAATTACAAGTCCTGATGAATTCTCTAAGATAATAACTGAAGACCTACAAAGTGTTAGCAAAGACCAGCATCTTAAAGTTCAATTTGAACCGAAGCGTATCGCAAGAGAAAAGCTGGCAGTTTCTGAAGAAAAGCAATTGGAAATGGAAAAAAAAACGGCTGCGCAAATGGCAGAAATTAACTACGGATTTACGGAAGCGAAAATACTGGACGGAAATATTGGTTATTTAAATTTACGTCTGTTTGCAGATATAAAATATGCAGAAGAAACTGCTACAGCTACCATGAATTTTTTAAGCAATACCAACGCAATCATTATTGATTTACGTTCAAATGGCGGTGGCGTTCCAAGCATGATGCAATTGCTATCAAGCTATTTCTTTGATGAAATACCCGTTTTATTAAGTGATTTCTATGAACGAAAAACAGACACAAAAACGCAACTGTATTCACTTGCGAATGTGAATGGAAAACGAAGCATGAACAAGCCAATTTACATTTTAACGAGTAAACATACATTTTCTGCAGCAGAAGCCTTTGCTTATACTTTAAAACATTTAGATAAAGCTATTGTAGTAGGTGAAATTACCAAAGGAGGCGCTAATAGAGCAAAACGAATTAATTTAAATGACGAATTTACAATATCTGTACCTTACATCCAATCCATTCATCCAATTACAAAAACAAACTGGGAAGGAAAAGGTGTGCAACCAAATATTGAAGCAAATGAGAAAGAAGCCTTTGTATATGCATACATTGACGCAATTAATAAAACGAGCCTAAAAAACAAAGAGGCTATTTTAAACAAAATTGGTTATGCTTTTCTAAAAGAAAAATCTGTTGACAATGCTATAATAGTATTTCAAGAAAACGTAAAACTATTTCCAAATAATGCCAAT